>DORI01000027.1 GCA_003512365.1 Crocinitomicaceae bacterium
CAATTTTGTTTCCATCTACCGGCGAATAGGAGTGTATTTCTTCTCCTCTCGTCTTCAACCATTTCCCTCCGGTGGAGGCACCATTATTTACATTATCAATACCCAATTGGGAAAGAATGTATTGGATTTCTGTTGTTGCAAGTTCCATTTTATCAGAAGTTTTTTATAAAATTAATTGAAATCGTTTATTTGTGTTAATGCTTAACAAAAATGTAAACTCTAATGTTTCTCAAATAATGAAAGCAGGTAATATTTAAAAACACTAAAAATTATAATTATAAGATTAACATCGCGTCACCGTAAGAGTAAAAGCGGTATTTTTCCCGAATTGCTTCATGGTAGGCCTGCATCATCAACTCATGACCGCAGAATGATGAAATCATCATCAACAAAGTAGAAAGCGGTGTGTGAAAATTTGTCACCAAGCAATCTGCTACACTAAAATCATACGGAGGAAAAATGAACTTATTCGTCCATCCGTCGAACGGTTTTAAATACCCTTCAGTTGAAACAGAAGTTTCAATTGCACGCATAGTAGTGGTGCCAATAGCACAAACACGTCGGTTATTTCGTTTGGCCTCATTTACTGCCTCGGCAGCACTTTCTGGAATAATTACTTGCTCGGAATCCATTTTATGCTTGGTCAAATCCTCCACCTCTACCGAGCGAAATGAGCCAAGACCCACATGTAAGGTCAGTTCAGCAAAGTTTATTCCTTTTAATTCCAATCGCTTCAAAAGTTCCCTTGAAAAATGTAATCCTGCAGTCGGTGCTGCTACAGCCCCTTCCACTTTCGCATAAATCGTTTGGTAACGTTGCTCATCTTCTGGTTCAACTTCTCTCTCAATATATTTTGGAATAGGCGTTTCTCCTAATTCTGTAATTTTTGCCTTGAAATCTTCATAAGGCCCGTCGAATAAAAACCGCAGCGTTCTTCCTCTGGAAGTGGTATTATCGATAACTTCCGCTACAAGTGAATCGTCTTCACCAAAATATAATTTATTTCCGATGCGAATTTTTCGTGCAGGATCAACCAAAACATCCCAAAGTAAACTTTCACGGTTCAATTCGCGCAATAGAAATACTTCAATTTTAGCACCTGTTTTCTCTTTATTTCCATACATTCTAGCAGGAAATACTTGAGAATTGTTCAAAATCATCACGTCTCCGTCATCGAAATAATTAATAATATCTTTGAACAATTTATGCTCAATTTGTCCAGTGGCGCGGTGAATGACCATTAGGCGGGATTCGTCGCGATGTTCAGTGGGATATTTGGCAATTAATTCAGGGGGAAGGTCGAAGCTAAACTCCGATAATTTCATTTTGCTCATATGCGTTTTTAAAAGTAAGAGGGCAAAGATACAACATGAACCTAGCGCTTGTCAAGTATTTAAGTGTATTTCTTTCGTATAGAGCATTTTTGATGATGTAAATCAGGTTTTTCGCTGATTTCGCTCCTGTTTTTACTTACCTATTCTATTCAACTTTGATGAATAAAATAAGTTGTTATGGAAGCAAAAAATGTTACAGAATCAGAGTTCAATAGATTTGGATTAATTGCCGCAATTTTAACGATTGTGGGATGTATGGGTGGTTTTGCCGTTGGTCTTGGCGCAATAGAGAGCACCATTGCATTAATAATTATTGTAATTCCCACTATGCTTACCTTGAGTTTGCTCTTGGCGGTTGCTCCAATGAAATGGATATTCAATGCTGCAGGAGCGTGTTTGGCAATTGATGCGATGTTTATTGTGTATTACCTTTTAAATTAAGAATTCTTAGTAAATCGCTACTTTGGTATTTTAAGCACTTGACCAGGTCGAATGGTGTTGCTTCTTAGTCCGTTGGCTTTTTTAATTTTAGTAACGGTAGTTCTATGTCTATCTGCAATTTCTGAAAGTGTGTCACCTGATCGCACCTTATAGTATTTATAACTAGCCTTAGGTGTGGTTTTTTTTGGTTTTGGTTTAACAGGCTCAACTTCGATGTTTTGAGTGGAATCCACCACCAATTGGGAAGTGTCGAGATAGCTTTTTCCGATAAGCACTTTGGGTATGTCGGCTGAATTCCTAGCAAAATTCAAAGTTTGTTCGATACTGAGCGCAAGAAGCTCACCTTTTTTCTCATAACCTTTGTTTGTCAAATGAATCCCGTCTGATAAGGCATAACCCTCTTTTGCCCAATCTCGGATGGTGTTTTTCCCTCCGGAAAGGTCATAAAAATTCCAGAACATACAGTCGTTTTCCCTTGCCATGGTATCCATTAAATCGCGAAAAGTTGTACAAGCATCAACCACCCGTTTTTTAAAGTACAAGTCTTGTGTGCTGGTTAAAACAATCATAATTTCAGGATTTTGCTTCCTTAATTTTTCAATTGCTTTTTTCACTTGACTTTCAAGTTTAGGATCGATGGTATTGTAGTATACGATATCATTCGTGCCAAAATCTAAAACAGCAACATCTGGTTTAAGCACGTCAGCTTGCATTTCGTATTTATCGAATATAAGAAACGAACGATATGCCGCAGATCCTACGCCTGCAGGATGATAGACTAAACCTCTGTTCTCGGATTTCTCAATAGATAAACCATAAAAACGAAAGCGTGAGCCTCCGGTTGATTTTACTTTTAAAACGATATCTCGAATCGTATCCGCATAGTTAAATTGCACGCCAAAAGGAGTGTATGTCAATCCATGATTTTCATTGATTTGAATTGTATCAATTTGAATAAGTACATCTCTTGTAATAGAATCGTTTTCAAAAAATACGTAAATTTTATGATCGCTTCCTTGAATTGGTTTCTTGAGTTCAAACTTCAAACTTGCCGTAGGATCAACAGATTCTACCGTCATTCCACAAAACCCTACAGGCAGAGCGCTCGATCTTCCTTGGTAACTTTTTCTCGACGTCCACTTTCCTGTGTACGAGGTATTATAAACTATGGACCCGTATGTATTTGCAGCTTTGTAACTAAATAAATATCCTAAACCACCGTCTCCAAACTTCTCTTGAAGGATATTTCTAGCCACCGCGATAGGTTTTCCGGCTTGGATGTGACTTCCTCCAAAATGTACGAAGACAACTTTTTCGTTCGTAATATTGTCGAAATGGCGCAAGAATTTTGCTCCTAAATCGGGATTATAGTATTGGAAGTAAGCAAAGGAGGTGTCAATTTTGAGCGCATCAGGAGATGGACTTCCTTGCCCAAATACAAGCAATCCGAGAAAACAACAACTAAAGACAAGAGTTAATCTCATGGAATTGTATCGGTTATTACCGTTGTTGAATCGACGACTGGTTTTGGTTTTGGCGGAATATAAACTCCACTTTGAGTGCCTAATCGCCGCATCATGTTTACGGTATTCGGATTCATGACGTGATTCATTCCCGGCGCAAAAATGAGGTCATTAATTTTATTTGTTCTAATAATTTCAATCAAATTTTGCTTAGAATAGCGAAGGTCTACCACCCATAATTCCTCGTAATGACTGATTAAGAATACGGAGAATGCATTCCCCATTGAATTTTTAATAACAACAGCTTTACGACCATTTTTCACATTGGTGGTAATTTTCATCAACGGCCTGTCTCCACCGAGGAAAGTAGAATAAGTGGCTCCACCGGAACAACCGTGCTCAAAAACTTTTGCAGCACTTCCTTTAAATCCGAATTCGCCATAACGGATAGCAGTGGTTTGAACTTTAGGAATGTAATAGTCCATGACATCAGGATTCTCTTTTACAGAGGGGTCTTGCGTCATTTGATACATCGTGCCCAAGAAATTTGTTTTGGTGCGTTTTTCCATTTGTTCGAGTGGAACAGGTGTGAATCCAGCACCTTTACAAAAAGCCACGTATGCGTAATAAGCGCCAATAGGTTTCCAATGATGGTCGGTTCCAAAATACAACTGCTCACCGGCGTGGTTGTTCAACTCTGTAAACACATCACAAAAAATAGCACCATTCGTAAGGTTGTTGCGTATAGCCTCTAATGAGCGCTGATTTTGGCCATTGTAATGACTGTATTCCGCTGCAGGGATAAAGGCTGATGATAATGGTGGTACAGCAGTTAGTACACGTACTTCACCAGCCAATTGCGCTGCGTAGTCTGATACCATTCGTGCGAAATTTGCTGCCAATTTTGGACTACCTCCACTTCTTGGGTAAACTCGTCCATTTAAAATCAACAAGCCATTGGAATAACTTTCGTCGTATTCATCCAAGTATTCAATCGGATTACCTTGTTCATCAAATTTAGGCTGTTCTCCTTTCTTAGGTTTGAGGTAAACTATTTTCTCTTGATTTTCAACTTCAATTCCACGTAGTTTTCTTAGTTGAACAGACCACTGCATGAAGGTTTCTCGATGGGGAAAATTGTCGTTTACAAATAAATCAAAAGTTTTTGCCCAGTCCCCATTCAGGTAATTTTCAAACGTAAAAGGCTGCAATTCCGTTAACTCTCTTTTCTCTGCTGTTAAATAGGCTTTTCCATTGTGAAATTCAATATCAGAACGATTATCCCCAATAATAAAGTACATAACGACCATCGAAGAGATAGAAGCAAAAAATACTATGCTATTCAATAAATTCATCATCAGAACCGGAAATAGATAAATGGATTATGAGTGGCATTTACCAATAAGGTTGTGGCAATTGCGAGTAAAGCGAAATTTACCGCAGGTTGTGCAAAGTAGTAAACGCGTTCAACCTTCAGTCTAAATCGATTTTCCTCTGTGAAAATTTCATCCCATGGAATGCATAACAGAATGACCAAAATAAAGAAATACACGTGCATCATCAAGTCACCATAGAAAGCGGGATTCACAGCGTTAGGCGAACTAAACAAATTGCCGATAAATCCAAAAAGCGGACTCCAATCACTTTCGTATTTAAAATCTGAATTTTCGAAGTGTGGATTGCTCAAATATAAAGTATCGAAATAGAAAAGTGCCCGAGAAAAGACAATCAAAATAAGCGTGTAGGCATGACGGATGATGCGAGGGGTTTTCTTAAGCACGTCCTCTAACAACTTTTCAATCACCATAAAACATCCGAAATATAAACCCCAAAGAACAAAGTTCCAAGATGCTCCGTGCCAAAATCCGGTGAGTAGCCAAACAATTACAACATTCCGATATCGATTTTTTCTTCCGCCGCCTAGTGGGAAATAGACATAATCACGAAGAAAAGTCCCCAATGAAATGTGCCACCTTCGGTAAAAATCCCCAACGGATTGCGCCGCATACGGATGCTTGAAGTTCTCATCGTATTTAAATCCGAACATTCTTCCCAACCCAATTGCCATGTCAGAATACCCAGAGAAATCAAAATAAATTTGCACTGAAAACATCACAATACCAAACCAGGCCTCATAACTTGACAAGTCAAAATTACCATCCCCGTGATAAGTGTAAATCATATATTTATCAACCAATTCGGAAGCAATATTGGCAACAACAACTTTTTTAAATAATCCAAAGCAAAAACGCCCGACACCACTACTGATCAATGCCCAATCTACTTTTCTATTTTCAATTTGTTCGGCAATCGTAACATAGCGAACTATAGGCCCTGCCACCAATTGGTGGAATAGACTCACGAACATAAGGAAATTCAGAGGATTGCGTTGCGCTTTCACATCTCCACGGTATACATCCACAACATAGGAGATGGTTTGAAAAGTGTAAAACGAAATACCGATGGGTAATGTATTTGTTGGCTTCTCGAAAGGAGTTTCCATTGAAGTATTGAACCATTCATTGAAATTCTTTAACATCCAATCGATATTTTCCCAGATAAAACCACCATATTTATAGGCAAACAGAATTCCTAAATTCCCTACTACAGATAAAATCAAAAACAACTTGGCTTTCCATGTTCCATGAAATCGCTCCACTAAAATACCGTTGAAATAATCGTAAAATGAACTGATGAGCAAGAGGATAATCCACATAGGCTCGCCCCAAGCATAAAAAATCAAGGAGAAAACAGTGAGCGCGATATTTCTGTATAAGGTATTCCTGCTGAGGTAATGAAACAACAAACTCAGTGGAAGAAACACATAAATAAAGGTCAAACTTGAAAAAACCATTTCTACACTTGTGTGTTTTCGATTAACAAACGAGCGAATTTAAGCAGTAATTTTAACTATTCATACAAACACTCTAAAATGTATCAAAACGCACTTGTTAATGAAACTTCCCTTTATCTTAAGCAACACGCACACAATCCTGTTGAATGGCACGCTTGGTCTCCACACGTTTTCGAGGAAGCCAAAAAGGAGAACAAGCTCGTTTTAGTCAGCATTGGTTATTCTGCTTGCCATTGGTGTCATGAGATGGAAAAGGAATGTTTTGAAGACGAAGAAGTTGCTGAATTAATGAATAAACATTTTGTTTGTATTAAAGTAGACCGAGAAGAGCGACCAGATGTAGACATGGTATACATGACGGCTGTTCAGTTAATGACACAACGCGGAGGTTGGCCCTTGAATTGTTTCACACTCCCGGATGGGAAACCGATATATGGTGGCACCTACTTCCCGAAAGACCAATGGATGAATGTACTTAGGTCTTTGGTTCACACATTTCAAACTGAGCCCCAACGCGTAAAAGAATATGCCGATAACCTGACGGATGGCATTACACAAAGCGAGTTGATTCATCTACCTCAAGAATTAGTAACTAGGGAGGAAGAAAAACTACATGAACTTGTGGTGAGATGGGCAAGAAGTTGGGATATGGACGAAGGAGGGACCACTAAAGCTCCGAAATTTCCTTTGCCTTCTAACTATTTGTTTTTATTGCGTTACGGTTACCATTTTGACCATGCAAAGACCAATAGTTTTGTGCACCTTACCCTTCAGAAAATAGTGCGAGGAGGAATTTATGATCAACTTGGAGGAGGTTTTGCGCGCTACTCCGTAGATATGTTATGGAAAATTCCACATTTTGAAAAAATGCTCTACGACAATGCACAGCTTTTAGAATTATATGCGGAGGCCTATGCCTTAAGTAGAAATGAAGAATATGCCAGAAGCTTAAAACAAACGGTTTCATGGTTATCTCGAGAAATGCTGGGAGAACACGGTGCGTTTTATAGCGCGATAGATGCCGATTCGGAAGGAGAAGAGGGGAAATTTTATTGTTGGTCCAAAGAGGAACTCGGTTTTCTCAGTAAAGCACAACAAGCCTTGGTGAATGATTATTTCTCTGTCAATTCGGCAGGATACTGGGAGGAAGAAAAATATGTTTTACTTAGAAGAGAATCTGATGAATCCATTGCGCGTAAGCATGATTACGAACTTCCCGAATTTTACGTAAAACTCGATGAGATAATCGATTTACTGTTTCAGAAAAGAAAAGAACGCATTGCTCCTGGAATCGACAAAAAGTCCTTGTGCTCTTGGAATGCCATGCTCCTCAATGGTTTAATTACAACCTATCGAGCAACAAATGACGATGGCTGTTTACTTATGGCAAGAAAAATTGGCACATGGATCCGAAACACCCAATTTCAACAAGGAATTCTGTATCGAAATTTTGCGGAAGGTAAAACAGCAATTTCTGGATTTTTAGAAGATTATGCTTTCAGCATTGAGGCAATGATAGCCTTATATCAGGCTACAGCTGAATTAGATTGGTTACTTTTCGCTAAGGAATTGTGCGAAATCGTTGAAACTAAATTTCAACACAAAGAGAGTAAAATGTGTTACTTTTCAGCTGATGACGATACCTTGATTACCCGAAAAATGGAAATTCACGACAATGTTATTCCATCTACGAATTCAGTTATGGCCATGAATTTTCTCAGGTTAGGGACTTATTTCAAGAAGTCAGATTGGTTGTATTACAGTGAACAAATGGTCTCTAACGTATACGAAGGTATGGAGCAATACGGTTCAGGGTATTCACATTGGGCAAATGTCTTATTGCTTCAACTCAAGGGCATCAAGGAAGTACATGTTAACGATGCGACATTATCTAGGGCAGAAATCGTTTCGACGTGTACTTGGGGAGAATTAATTGCGTACCACCGAGAAATTCCGATGTCGGAGCTTTATTCGTCAAAAGGTTTGTATGTCTGCGGAAACGGGATATGTTCGCCAAACATCGAATCAATACCAGCCCTTAAAAAAGCACTTTTCTAAGATTTTGCCTTACACGTTTTAAAACCAAAAGGCACATACAAAGGACAGAAACTCACAGTTGAAGTTAGCACAAATACACCAGCTAAAATTAAACTTATTATCCCTATTGTTCCTGAAATTACGCCCCCTNNCCTAGTGTTCCTGAAATTCCGCCCCCTAGGTTAAGTCCGATTAGGACACCTGCTAATAATATGCGTAAAAGTTTATCTAAATTTCCCATGTTTTTCATCGCAGATTTTTAGGTAAAGGTAGCGGAATGAGAAAATGTTAACGTAACTTTAGTTACAAGGAATTACACACAATAATTTTTAATGAGAATGGTTGTTCATTTTTAATGCCCATAAGGAAATACACACCATCCGGAACTAAGTTTAGTTGGAAAGAATCCTTCGTTTTCAAAAAGTTAATGCTTTGTCCATCTACAGATATCACACGAGTAAGTTGCGTACTTTCTGACCAATAAATCCATTCATTTGCATTAATAGGGTTTTGAGGTAATGAAATACTCAACGGTTCGATACCAGATAAACATGTAGGAGCTTCACCAGGTTCGTTGGTCAAGGTTCCGTTTTCCACCCACCAATGTTCCCAAATTCCTCCTGTTCCAAGTTGCCAATTCGAAAGGTCGAAAGTTGAGGTTCCCAGCATAGTTCCATTAGCCTTAAAAACCTTCAAGGCTTGGTTTCCATGATTCCAGGTTACAGGAGCGCCATTTACACAAGTTTCTGGATAGTTATTGGAAATTTCACAATTCACTTGGATGAAATACGCTTGTTCGTCGTATTGAGGATATTCTCCATAGATTTTCGCTAAACCGTTCGTATCAATACAAACTGCTACGTATTCTTCACAAGCAATTCCATAAATATACTGTTGATTTAGATGAGTTTGCTTTGCAATAAAAGCAGTGTGTCGTCCTCTTCGGTCTGGGTTGTCATAATGAGTGTCTGTCACCACATTAGATAAAAAAGGTAAGTTTAAAAACGGTTCATTTGAAACGGTGACCAAAGAGTTAAAGGGATTGTTGAGCGCTACATTACTTGAAACCGTTCCATTTTCAGCCGTAAAATAATGTCCACCAAGAATTGCCATACCCGCGCTAGTTCCTCCGATAACGCAACCTCGATTTATAGCGTCATTAAGTGCTGCATTTACTTCTGAATTTCTCCAATAACTAATGTAGTCCCATTGGTCGCCTCCAGCAAACCAAACTGCTTCTGCTTTACTTATTTTAGCTATGATAGCGGCATCATTACCAGAAGATTGATTTAGACACACTATGGTTTCAACAGAGTTAACAGGCACACCCAATTGAGAATAGAAATAAGCGTTATAACCGTCAGAACCACTTGCTCTTAGTACTAATACATCACCGCCATTCGCCTGACCTAAGAACCATTTCATCGCATTGTCATGTTCGGAGGCACCGCCCATAAGGCAAATTCCACCTTTTGGCGTTACAAGTGCGTCTTGAGAATTCCCAATGAAATAAGAAGTAAAACTTTGACTATAACTAGAAGTTAAATAAATAGTCAAGGAGAGAAGTGATAAGATATGCTTCATTTTAGTAAACTTTTTCCGTTCATTTCAGCTGGTTGTTGAATTCCCATACGGTCTAAAATCGTAGGCGCAACATCAGCTAATTTCCCTGAATTAAGCGAAATAGAGGCGTCTTTGGTTACCAATACCGCAGGCACGGGATTCATGCTGTGGGCGGTGTTGGGGCTACCATCTGCATTAAGTGCGTAATCTGCATTTCCATGATCGGCGATAACGAGAAACTCATATCCTAGTTCTTGTCCTGTTTCAACGACATCTTTAAGACATGAGTCAACGGTTTCTACGGCTTTCAAAATGGCTTGATAGACACCTGTATGACCCACCATGTCTGGATTAGCAAAATTTAGACAGATAAAATCGGGTTTCTTTTCCTGCATATAGGCACAGATTTTATCTTTGACTTCAAGCGCGCTCATTTCGGGTTGAAGGTCATAGGTGGCAACTTTTGGGGAGTTTACTAAAATGCGTTCTTCATTTGCAAAAGGGATTTCTCTGCCTCCGCTGAAGAAAAACGTGACGTGTGGATATTTTTCTGTCTCTGCAATTCGCACTTGTGTTTTGTTATGATTCGCTAGTACTTCTCCTAAGGTTAAGTTGAGGTTGTCCTTTTCAAAAATTACCTGAATATCGTTAAAACTTGCATCGTAGTTGGTCATGCTGCAATAGNNTTCATATCCAGCTCTGGGAAATCTTTTTGGGTTAAGGCAGTGGTGATCTCTCTTGGGCGATCGGTTCTAAAATTGAAACAAATCACTACGTCACCTTCAGAAATTACACCCTTATTTGTCAGTAAACAGGGTTCTATAAACTCATCCGTGATTCCTCTTTCATAATGCGCTTGAATTGCGATTTCTGCATTGGAGTAGGGGGTCCCTTTACCATTTACCAATAAATGGTAGGCTTTTGTAACTCGTTCCCACCGGTTGTCGCGATCCATTGCATAATACCTTCCAATTACCGTCGCAATTTTTCCTCCGGTAACGAGAAGTTTTTTTTCCAGATCTTGTATAAATCCTAGTCCGCTTTTTGGATCGCAGTCTCGCCCATCAGTAAAGGCATGAACGTAGACTTTGTCCATATTAACCCCTCGTTTTTTTGCGAGCTCACAAAGTGCATACAAATGTTCTTGAGAACTGTGAACCCCACCGTTGGAAACAAGTCCCATGAAGTGTAATTTAACACCAGATTCTGTTACTTTTTTTAGGGCATTCAATAAGACGGGGTTCTCATCGAAATTCCCTTCTCGTATGTCTTTATTTATTCGGGTGAGCTCCTGGTATACAATTCTTCCTGCCCCAATATTGAGGTGTCCCACTTCTGAATTTCCCATTTGACCTTCAGGAAGCCCAACATCCTCACCAAAGGTGGTCAAGGTTGTTGTAGGAAAACGTTGCATTAACCCATCCATAAAGGGTGTTTTCGCGTGAGAAATAGCATCAGACGAAGATCCGTCTCCGATACCCCAACCGTCTAAGATGATTAAGCCGAATTTTCGATTCATAAAGGTAAAGTTACCTCAAAAATACTTCCTTTAGGTTGATTTTTTCGGTAAACAATGTGTCCTTTTTGTAAGGAGACAAATTCTTTGACAATGAAAAGCCCTAGGCCACTTCCAGAGGTGGAACGAGTTTCTTCCTTTCCAACACGATAAAATTTCTTAAAAATGTGTTCGTTCTCTTCAACCGAAATACCAGGTCCTTCGTCACAAACGCCAAAAACAAATGCGGAGTTTTTCTGCAAGCAATAAAGTGAAATATTAGAATTCTTGCCCGCGTATTTAATGGCATTCTCTAAAAGGTTACTTATTATAGCCTCTAGCATAAATCGATCCCCATGAATTGATACATTTACCTCACAGTTTAGTGAGATGAATTTTTCTCCATGACGCTTGTGCAATAGATCACAAATGTTCTTTGCTAAGTCAAGAAAATTAATTTCGCTTTTTACGGCTTGAATAGCCTTGCTTTCAAGTCTTGAAGCATTTAGAATATTATCTATTAAATTTTCTAATCGGATATTTTCATCCAACGCTTTAGAGATGAGTTCGTTTTTTTTCTGTTCTTCTAATTGGTGTTTTTGAATTGTTTGCAAAGTAAGCTTATTTGCTGCTAACGGAGTTTTTAATTCATGTGTTACGGACAAGAGAAAATTAGTTTGACGCACGGAAAGCTCTAGTTCCCTTCGAATAGCGCGGTTTATTTGCCATAAACCAAGTCCTAGAATCAATAGAAATACACTTCCCTCTCCAACAATCATCCAGACTCGGCGGTTAACATTAACTGTCTGTGGGTCTAATTCGTAACTTAACTGTATTAAGTGATAACCCCACCACAAAAATTGAAGAAACACATAAGCACTTAACACATAAAAAAGAAGATGAGTTTGCTTCTTCATTTCGCTATTTTCGTCGCCTTTTTTTCGTGGTTTTACCAACAAGAATACTCCCCACTTCGCGACCAATTTTTTGAATCGTTTCGACACCTGCCGCAATTGGAGTAGCTGAAATATCGTCGTAATTGGCATACAACGGATCAATCTCTAATGCAGGGTAGACAAATACAACGTCATGGGTTGGGCATGCTTTTTCGAGTTTTGAAGTGAAAGTATCAATATCAACACTGTGAGAAACAGCGCCTTTTCTTGCTAAACACGTAATAATTAAATCGTTTTTATTTTTGTCGTATTTCAATAAGGCATCTTCAAAATTCTCTATTTCGTTGAACTTTATAATGGCCTCGA
Source organism: Crocinitomicaceae bacterium (assembly GCA_003512365.1). Classification (GTDB taxonomy): domain Bacteria; phylum Bacteroidota; class Bacteroidia; order Flavobacteriales_D; family Crocinitomicaceae; genus UBA952. The sequence continues at coordinate 12,450 of DORI01000027.1, forward strand.
TTTTATTCGCGGGTCCAATTTTATCGAAACGCTCCTTAGTGGCTATTGTACTGAATAGTTCAATTTTTAAATTAAGTTCTTTTGCCAGTCGGAAAATACGTTCTACCCAAATTGCAAATGAGTTTTCCAATTCACATAAAGGTGGCGCCATAACAACAACTCGCGAATACGAAACCATCGATTTATCAAATTGACAAAAGAAAATTGTTTTATCGCAGACATCCATCAAATGATCACGTTCATCGCCAACCATTCGTTGAATAAAGTTGAAATTACGGTTGTCGTTCATCACAACGATGTCTGCAACTAATTCTTTTGAAACTCGTGCAATACCGGAGGATAAGTTATAATCTATTGTCGCTATGGTATTTAATTTCGATTCATGCCCGGAAAAGTGTTTTACAATGTCCTCTAAAGATTTTCGGGATTTTCGAATCATCATCTCTGCCTTTTCGTTGTTGGGATAAACGCTTACTACAGAAATTGGATTAATCACCTTTGGATCGGAAATAATTAGTGAGAAGTCAATTAGGCTTTCATTACCTTTTAATTCATTCATCGAAACCATGATGTGTTGATTTCTCAATTTCGTCTCATTCAACTCTCCTTCACCAGATTCATTCAATTCAATCAATAACTTTTTACCGGCACTTTCGGTCACAAAAGAGGCTGTCATACAAGTAAATAAAATTAACAATACAGTGCCGTTCACAATGTTAATGTCAAGGATTCCGTTTCCTTCATTATAGCCTACCATAATTATAGCGAGTGTAGCTGCTGCATGGCTTGTACTCAATCCAAAAATTACCTGTCTTTCCGTACTTGACATTTTGAATATTAGCTGGGTTACAAATGCGGCGAGCCACTTACTAAAAATCGCAAACGTTGTCAGAACCCCGGCAATAACAAGTGGCCATGTTCCTTGTAAAAATGCTCTGTAATCTACTACCATCCCCACGTAAATTAGAAAGAATGGTATAAAAAGTGAATTTCCAATGAAATCTATCCGATTCATTAGAATGGAATTATGCGGAATGAGTCTGTTCAACACCAATCCAGCCACGAAGGCACCAATGATGTGTTCAACACCGGCCACTTCTGCAAGGAAAGCAGCAAAGAATACCACGGAAAGCACGAAAATATATTGAGACGATTTCTCACTATCTAATTTGCTAAAAAACCAACGTGCAACTTTTGGAATCCCATAAAACATAATTATAGAGAATATCGTCAAGGACGTAATCAACCTTATCCAAAACGCTCCATCAAGGTTTCCTTGGGTAGAACTCGAAATAATGGCCAAAATAATCAATACGGCCGTATCTGTTAATATGGTTCCTCCTACTGTTATCGCAACAGAACTGTGTTTTGATAAACCATATTTACTAATGATAGGATAAGCAACCAACGTGTGGGTTGAGAACATACTGGCAACAAGTAAACTTGCAGTTGCATCTAAATTCAACGCATAGTAGCAAATGGGATAACCTAAAATCAAAGGTAAAATAAACGTTAGGAGACCAAAGGTTAAGCTTTTGTTCAGGTATTTTTTAAATTGATTCAAGTCAAGCTCAAGGCCAGCCATGAACATAATATACAACAAACCAATCGTGGAGAAAAGCTTGATAGAACCTTCAGATTGCAATGCGTTGTATCCGATCAATCCAAGGGCATGAGGACCAATAATTAATCCTGAAATAATGAGTCCAATAATTCCGGGGATACGCAATCGACGCAGTACTATTGGAGAAAGTAAAATGATAAATAACAATAAGGAAAACACCAATACCGGATTGGTTAATGGAAGACCGAATTCAGAGATGAGGTGTTTTACAAAATGATCCATTACGCAATAGTACTGAATTTCAGGCCTTTTTGTTTCAATTCAACAATAATTTTTTCCAGTACTCCTTCAAGGTTAAATTTTGCTTTTTCGCTGTCGTGAAAAACCAAAATATCACCGCCTTTAATGCGTTTTGCTTGTTGTAGAATCTCTTCTTGCGGACAATTTTGATCGAAATCGTAACTAATCCATGACCAAAATACCACTTTGAAACCGAGTGTTTTCAGTTTTTTAAATTGACGGAAGGTAAGTGAACCATATGGAGGTCTAAAAAGCGATGAATGAATGTGTTTTTTTGCCTGAATTACTGATTCAATATAATGTGAAGTTGTGGTATGCCAACCTCTTTCGTGAAACATGGTATGATTACCAACGGCGTGACCTGCATCACTAATGCGCTGAAATAATTCCAAATTGGAATCTACGTTTACTCCAATACAAAAAAATGTCGCGTGTACCCTGTGTTTTTCTAAAAGGTCCAATACCCATGGCGTAACAAGCGGATGTGGGCCGTCATCAAAGGTTAGGTAAACTTCAGATTTTCTTCCTTGCCAAATACCATTTCGATAATTCCAACGAAGAAATTTAGGAACCCTGAAGAAGCGCATTTATTTTCCTAATTTCAGATTTTGCTTTTCTTCTACCCAATAGTGATTGCGCATCAATTGTAAACGTCGCTCTAAGGCACTACCTTCTTCCGATCCAGAAAGTGCATCAACGATAGATTTAGTGATATTTTTGTAAACATATTCTATTTTGCTCTCTGCTTCTTTTGCTAGTTTAGTGTGGCCAGCATTCTGAGCCGTTGATTGGATTTTGAAACACGCATCCAGTGCTGCATGAAGATCTTCTGCGTTTTCAGGATTCGCCGCCAAGCTAGGGTCACTATTTTGGAAGAATCCAAAAATAGTTTCATAACTACCGAGAATCTTAGTTGCCAGGGCGGAAGCTTTATCAAATTTCTGTATCAACGTATATAACTGAACATATTCGTGTAAATGACCACTAGCATAAGCTTGTACTTTGCGCTCTGTATCGTAGTGGCTGTGCTCGCTGTTCAAACTCAAAGATCCGAGTGGGTCAATTGCTCCAACTTCACCAAAGTCTAAAACAGTTTCAAATGGTAAAATTTCCATTGCCATGTCGAGCAATTTTTCTGTCTTGGCAAAATTATCAGCAACTTGTTTTCTCCAAGCTTGTTTTTGTGCCTCCGTTGCAGGTTTAATAGTTGCTGAAACTTTAGTAACTGCGTTTAGTGAATCCTCAGCTCTTTTTCCTCTGAAATAGAATTCTTCAGCTAATTGTAAGAAGCACTGTCTGTATTGTGTGGTATGTCTTCGTGCATAGTAATCTGTTAAAACATCAGGGTTTTTCAAGTCTCCATATGAATAAACTTCTGTCATGTTTTTATACATTTTATCGGCGTCAATTAGGGATGGCATTCGGGTATATTTATTGAATTCACCACGAATAGGGCTAAGTTCAAAGGCAACACCAACTTGTTTTATATAACCAGATTGTAACAGGGCAATTGATAAATTTGACCCTCTGTTGCTAGAAAAATAAATTCCTCTTTTCCAATCGTTATTTGCCAATACATCCAACATCATGATTTCACTCTTTGTTAAGTAGCGATCTCTGTCGTACGCAAAGTTTATACGATCTGGGCAAGCAGCCAATTGATTAGTATTAATAGTCCCAGTTGCCAACGCATTTTGTTTATTGACTTTTAATGAGAATTTTTTAGACGGAAAAAATGCAAGTGCCTTGGAGCCATTTTCAAGAGCATTAGCATCATTTCTAACAAATTCCATTGCTTCTGATAAATCAACGGAAGACCAATCACGTAATTTTTCAGGAGGGGTAGCGTAGCCATATTGATCCACGAATTCCATATATTCTGGATACTCGAAATCTTGAACAAGCAAGCCTAATTGTTGCATAATTTGACCATTCATGTTCGATTTGTCAACGGATGCCTCCAAGTAGTTGTATCCTTTGAATTTGTTAATGATGGTTTGTTTGATATTCGAAGTATCTGTCGACATGAGCATACCTTTTGCCTTGTTTACATCTTCATCTGCGCTATTTATTTGCGCTAAGAATTGAGCAGCAGAGGCATCGAAATAACGAACGGCCATTTTGGCTTTATCTAAATTGTTTTTCAATCGTAAATCTAAAACTGAATTGATAAGTTTATCGTTATTCGAATTCACTAATTCTTGCATGCTTAGAAAGTAAATTTGATCTGTATTTCCTGCCAACATGAGAATTTGATCTTCTCGAAACTTAATCGGTAACGGATCTGATTCGTACGCTTTCATTTTCATTTGATTCGTATACCAATCTGTCCCCATTAAGGATAAATTACATACGCGAACATCAGTTCTCTTGCCCTCCACCTCTTGCATGTACCAAAGAGGGAAGGTATCATTATCTCCATTAGTAAAGATAATGGAGTTTTTAGAGCATGACTCTAGGTAATTCGAAGCTAAATCTCGAGCTGAAGTTTTTCCACTTCGGTCATGGTCGTCCCATCCTTGAGTAGCCATTAAAACAGGAGCAATTACACCTAGTACTCCTGATAATCCAGCAGAAACGATACCATTTGACACCCATTTTTTACTGGTTAATATATCATATATGGCATAAACGCCAATACCAATCCACATAGCGAAAAAATAGAATGAACCTGCATAAGCATAATCTCGCTCTCTCGGTTCAAACGGCTTTTGATTAAGATATACGACAATGGCAAGTCCGGTAAACAAAAAGGCTAATAAGAGAACGAAAGCATCCTTGGGAGATTTATAGAAGTGAAAGAATAATCCTACCAAGGCTAGAATTAGCGGAATGAAATAGAACTTGTTATTTGATGGATTTTCTTTTGTGTAATAAGGTGCTTCATCTTGGTTTCCTAAACGTGCATTATCAATAAATCCTATTCCAGAAATCCAATTACCACGCATTTGGTCCCCGTGTCCTTGAATGTCGTTTTGTCTTCCAGCAAAATTCCACATGAAATAGCGGGTATACATCCAATTGATTTGATAACGGAAGAAATAGCGAAGGTTTTCTCCGAAGGATGGAAGTCTATTTCCGTCTTTTCCTGTAGCTGATGAACTTCCTTTGGTTGCGTCGTATCCTGACCAGTTTTTATAGCCGCGAATATGCCTTTCTTCATCAGAATACATTCGAGGGAATATTGTCGTCTGATCTGACGGATAAGTGGCTTTCATAGGTTGGTAGACCACTTTGTCTTCACCTACTAAGGTGCGATTCGATGCGAAGTACTTTTCCTCAACTAACCCACTTACCTCTTCTGCATATTTATTAGCTTCATCCTCTTTTGTGAATGCTTTAATTTCTTCGTTATCTTTTATCACCACGAATCTACGCAAGTAACTTGGAGAAGCATTCTCCCATTCGTTTTGATCATTTTCTTGTGAGTTCCAATAGGGCCCTGAAAATAAAGGAGTATAACCGTATTGTTCTCGCTTTAAATAGGAGTGCAAGGTCACTAAGTTTTCAGGATCGTTTTCATCAAGCGGTGTGTTTGCATTCGAGCGAATAACAATAACAGCAAAAGAACCGTAGCCAATTAATAGGAATACTAAACCCATCATACTATTGTATAAAATAGTCTTCCCTTTTTTTCTGGCGTATTTAACACCCCAAAATATAGCATATACCAAAAGTGCAAAAAAGAAAATTGTTCCAGAATAAAAAGGCATACCCATTGAATTCACAAAAAATACCTCAAATGAACTTGCCATAGAAATGGAGCCTGGAATAATGCCTTCTTGAATGAAGCCTAAGGCAAAAATTGACACCAATCCGGTAATAATCATTCCTTTTAGATTCGTGTCCTTAACCACACGGAAATAGATAATATATCCGATGGCAGGAACAACGAGGATACCTAATAAGTGTACTCCAATGGCCAACCCAAGTAAAAACATGATGAACAACAACCATCTATTCGGTCTGCGCTCGAGCTCTTCCCCAGCCTGAAGTCTTGCCATTTCTTCGTCCCACTTTAAAATAGCCCAAAAAATCACAGCTGTAAACAAAGACGCCATGGCATAAACTTCACCTTCTACTGCTGAGAACCAAAAGGAATCTGAGAACGTATACGCTAATGAGCCAATTGCAGCTCCAATTAAAGTGACTAATTCGTCCCCTTTATCCAAAGTTGGTTTCTTAATGCGAATCATTTTTCTGATAAGCAAACTCAGAGACCAGAACATGAAAAGAATTGTAAACGAACTTGAAAGTGCTGAGACGGAATTAATCCACACGGCTACGTTTTCAGGAGCAGCGAAAAAGGAAAATAATCGACCCAAAATCATAAAAAATGGTGCGCCTGGCGGGTGACCAACTTCTAATTTATAGGCTGCCGTGATATATTCACCACAGTCCCACAGGCTGGCCGTGTCCTCTAAAGTTATCAGGTAAACAACGGTGGCTACTGCAAATACACTCCAACCAACTATTTTATTCCATTTGTCAAATGTCCAATTCATATACTCTTGTTTAAACGAGTTTTGCGAATTTAGCAAATTTGAGGGACTCAGACGTACTATTAGAGATTTTGGCTAGTTTTTTTAAAGATTTTTTTGGTTGGATTTTAGTAAATTCAAATTTTGTCTGTAAATTTGTCCCCTCGTTCAACGGAATGTATAACGAAAAATGACCCATGGTGTAACTGGCAACACGTCTGATTTTGGTTCAGAAGAGTCTAGGTTCGAGCCCTAGTGGGTCAACAAAAAGGAGCTAAACAGTTCCTTTTTTTATTTTATTTGTTGCGCAATGCTTCAATGGCCATAAATACCATTTCTGAAATTTGCTCTTGTGAAAGCGCATTTCGGTTGGTCATGTTTATTCCAGCGATAGCAACCTGCAAGCGTGTAATTTTTTTAAAATTCCTTAATCTAACTCTGTTCCGATATACACGTTTTTTTTCCTGATCAAAAACTTTAATTTTCAGCAAAACATATGGCCTTATACGAGAAACATTAGTGCCATAAACATCTCCAATAATGGGACCTCTAGTTGTGCCAAATTTAAGTAAAACATCAGCATAATAATCCCTTTCGAAACCGAGTAAGGCTTTTTTTCTTGAACTTGAGGGTAGTCCTCCAACGGTTTGTACAGTATTTCTTGTGGCAATCTGCCTTCCAAGTCTATCGGATCTATAAACACACTTAGCTGATGAAGGAACTTTTTCTCCGACAAGAATCTCGACAGCTCTTATTACTGAATCCAACATATTTTGTGAAACAAAAACAAGATCAAATCCATTACCTCCAATTCCGTTGTTTGGCATGTCAAACGTGGTTCTATTCACTAATTCTGGATCAATAATCCAATCGAAGTCGTATATAGCAGTTGTCGCTATTAAATCATTTTGATTGTTCGGCGAAGTATTTTGTGAGTTAGCCAAAAAAATATTTGCTGTCAAACAGTAGATTAGAACAAATTTTGTTTTCATGTTTAATTATTTGTATAACACAAATTTACAAGTTGTCTGCCAGTTATGGATTCTTGATTCTTATTTAGAATTATTCTAAAATACCTTTTTTTTGGTATTGTGGTGTTAGGAAGAACCTGTCAATTTTGCATTATTAAATTAACAGTGATACAAATGAAAAATATATTCACCATACTTTTTGCAACATCTCTAATTTTTATTGGATTTAGTCAACCCATTATAGTTGATAGCTCTAAATCAAAGGAAACAGTTGAAATATTACTGCGAAAAGATGCAAGGGATCTATTGCGCATGCATTCAATTGATGGCCTGCGCATCATGGCGGGAAAAAAAAATGAAGTGATTCAATTTTCGGCTTTAAATGCTGACCTCTCCACGAATAATTACCGTCAAATAATGGGTAAAGTGCCGGGGATTTCTATTTGGGAAAATGATGGTTCTGGCATTCAGACTTCTGTTGCCGCACGTGGATTGAGTCCAAACAGATCGTGGGAATTTAACGTTCGTATGAATGGATGTGATATTTCGTCTGAAGCTTTCGGATATCCGGAAACGTATTTTACACCACCTGCAGAGGCTCTGGAAAAACTTGAAATTGTCAGAGGCGCAGCATCCTTGCAATTTGGAACTCAGTTTGGTGGACTGATGAATTATGTAACAAAAAAGTCAATCGGAAATAAAGCATTTTCTTTTGAAACACAGCAGACTGTTGGAAGCTATGGATTATTCAATGCATACAACGCTATTGGAGGAAAACTAAAAGAGTTTTCTTATTACGGTTATTTACACCATCGAAGTGCAGACGGTTGGAGAGAAAACAGTAGATACAGAACCACCACAGGGCATGCATCCTTGTCGTATGCTTTCAGTTCAAAATTCTCCACCACTTTAGAATACACGCACATGGATTATTTGAGTCAGCAACCGGGAGGATTGACGGATTCAATGTTCAACGAAAATCATCAGCAGTCGGTGCGCGCAAGAAATTGGTTCTCTACGCCTTGGAATTCAACAGCATTACATTTTGATTATCAAATCAATGAAACTGACAAACTCAAGATGAGTATTTTCCATACGTATGCACAGCGCAATAGCGTTGGATTTATGAAAGACATTAATTTACCTGATTCGTTGAATGGAAGTTATTTCAACCCGCGTCAAATAGATCGCGATTGGTATAATAATATAGGTGCTGAAATACGTTACTTGAAGCTGTATAAATTGTTTGCTAAAGAATCTGCACTCTCCGTTGGAGGTAGATTGTATCAAGGTAGCACGATTCGAAAACAAGGCGGAATTGGAACTGTGGACAGTGATTTCGACTTGACTATTTCACAACAACAGATTTCAGTAAATGGGAATTTTGATTACAAAAAAGATCAGCAGTATGGCACACAAAATGCCGCTTTTTTTATTGAGAATATGTTTCAGCTAACGAAAAAACTGTCTTTGACCCCGGGAGTGCGGATGGAATATATTTTATCCACAGCAAAAGGATTAATAGATAAACCTGTAATTGGTGATACCCTAAGGGTACCTGGTCAGGAAAGAAATGTAGTTCTTGGAGGAATTGGTGCTGAATATGATATAACGAAAAACACCAAATTTTACGGGAATTTCAGTCAAGCATTTAGACCTGTGACATTTTCAGAATTAACACCTGGGGCTACAACAGATTCCATAAATCAAAATCTACGAGACGCTAAAGGATACAACATAGATTTCGGATTTAAAGGATTTGTATTAGGTGCATTGAACTTTGATCTTGGGGCTTTTTATTTGTTTTACGATAATCGAATCGGGACTATTGCAGTTAATGGTAAAAACTTAAAAACAAATATTGGTGCATCAGTTAGTAAGGGAATTGAGTCGTTAATAGAACTAGATGTGTTATCCTTGATCAAAAACGCTGAGTTTGGGAGTCTTAAATTGTTTGCTAACGTAGCATGGATTGATGCAAGGTATACACGATGGGATGATCCTTTGGCTTCGATTGATTCTACAAAGGATTTTAAAGGCAATTTTGTTGAGAACGCACCAAGAAATATTAATCGTTTTGGAGTGAATTATAAGTACAAGCGTTTTTCTGCCACTTTTCAATTAAATCAAGTAAGTGAAGTGTATACAGATGCATTGAATACGGAAAAATCAAATACTAAAGCAACCACAGGCAAAATTGAAGGGTACCAAGTGATAGATTTTTCATGTACGTATTTAATAAATGGAAAATACAATGTAAAGTTGGGAGTTAACAATCTAATGAATGAGAAATATGCGACAAGAAGGTCTGGTGGGTATCCAGGTCCTGGATTACTACCTGGAAACGGGAGAACCGTATACTTCTCAATTGGAGCGAAGTTCTAGCTCATTCAAAAGGCACTTTTATCTTTATTCGCCCGTGCATACGGCAATCGTTCCAGTAATTCGGTTTTTGCATAACCATCTAAACCATTAATACTCACAACACCTCCTTTATCAAGTTGGATCCAGTAATCGTCGCTTAGCATCGATTCGTTAACATAAATTTTTTCAATGGATGCAATCACATGAAGTGTTCCGTTTTCGTGAATGGTGTATTCGTTAAGATATTTACATAACAACTGAACTGGGCTCTGATCTACAAAGGGAATGGTAATGCCTTGCTTCCATTCTACCGTGATTCCTGTTGCTTCGAATTCACTCACTTCTTTAGGGTAATTGGCAGAAGTTTGATGAGCTGAACGAATGAAACTTTCTGAAATAGCATTCACCGAAAAATAACCCGATTCTCTGAGGTTGGAATAGGTATGTCGAGGAACTGTAGTGGGGCGAAGTATAAAACCTAATAATGCCGGATCACTTCCTAAGTGGGTTATGCTTGAGAATACAGCAAGATTAGTAACGCCATCTTTCGAGACAGTGCCAATTAAATTTGCAGATTTGTAGCCCATACAAGAATTAATAAGGTTTAATCGCGGCACCTTGCTTAGCGTTTCGAAATAAGATTTATCCAAACAAATCATCTTTTTGAAATTTTGTTGTTAGAAATACTGCGTTGTCGAGAGCATTTAAATCGATTTATTTCTGAGAGTCTTCCGTGTATGTGCTTAGTTTTGCATGCTTCAACTCTCTCCCGCCACCTCTTGTACGAACTCGCCTTCAATTCTTTTTTCATTAAATTTCTAACCGCTTGTTCCTTCAATCCAAATTGCAATTTTATAGCATCAAAAGGTGTTCTGTCTTCCCATGCCATTTCAATAATGCGGTCGATATCCATTTCTGAAAGCTCACTTTTATCTTCCTTTTTTGGTGACACGTATGCCAATGGAGAAGGTAAATCGCTGTACTGACAAATTAGGTCTAGTTCCATTTCGAAGAAACACTTTAGTGCATCTTATTGTTTTTGATTTTATTTTTTTTCTCAGAGAAATTTTAATTCAACATTTCATTTAAAATCATTTCCAAAGCGTATCTTTTTAACACTCATCTAATTTTTGAACTTTTCAAATTATAACGGACTTTATATTTACGTGGCTTTAAATTTTACAGTAATTTTTTGTCGATTTTATCAGGAAAAGGAAAAACAAAATCCTTAAGGCGGATCCCAATGGGTTTCCTAGTTTGTATTGATTAAACGCTTATTTATTCTTTCAACTTAGTACGCAAGTTTTTTGGATAATTAGCGTCAAAGACTTTAACCAATACTATTGTTATGAAATTATTGTCATTTTTCTTCATTTTGCTTTTATCCAGCATTGGAATCTCCCAAAGTTTTAACAACATGTGGATTCCAGACACGTTAAGTGGACCGAATTTCACCTTAAATATCCGTGATACCTTTGCACAAATAGTACCATCAGGAAATCAAACTATTACTGGTGGAATAAATGGTAAATTTTGGGGGCCAACACTCCTAATGAACAAAGGGGATATTGTTCATATGACTGTCAATAATTACTTGAATGATTCTACGACATTACATTGGCATGGGATGCACTTACCGGCTGTGATGGACGGTGGACCCCATCAAATTATTCCTCCCGGGACTACTTGGCAACCATATTGGGAAGTAAAAAATCAGGCATCCACTTTATGGTACCATCCTCACATGCACGAGATGTCTCAAGAACAAATAACAAAAGGATTGGGAGGATTTATTATTATCAGGGATTCGGAGGAAGCAGCAATAAATCTACCAAGGAATTATGGTATAGATGACATTCCTGTTATGATTACCGACAGAGATATTAATGCACAACATCAATTCGCGATCGTTCCATATGGAGATAGTATCATGGCAAACATGACATTACGTGCACAATATAATGTTCCCGCTCAAGTTGTAAGGTTCAGATTATTGAATGGAGCCATCGAAACATCCTATAATCTAGGTTTTAGTGATAATCGCTCTTTCTATGTTATAGGTACCGACGGAGGATTATTGGATTCACCCGTTTTGGTCAATGGGGCGGCTCCGCGTTACATTTTAAATGCAGGTGAACGAGTAGAAATTCTGGTAGATTTTTCTGGGCAAACGGGAAGTAATGTATTTTTAAAAGCATATAATCAGAGCCTACCCAATTTTATTCCTGGTTCGGAAAGTTTTCCAAATGGTCCATTTGCAAGTTTCCTCGGACATACCAATTACAATATATTGAAATTGAATATAAGCAATCCAACACCCAATCCTATTTCCACAATCCCAACGACTCTAGTCACCAACCAATATCCCCTTGAGCAAGACGCTACATTGACGCGAATTATTACAATTAGCGATAGCACAGGAGTTACTAGTGTTCCTATCTTAGGTCCAAATGCATTTATTTTAGGGCATCATTTATTCGACATGGGATACATCAATCATACGATTCCATTGAATCAAACTGAAATTTGGGAATTAAAAAGCACCTCTGGATTTGGACATCCTTTCCACATTCACGATGTAGAATTTAAAATTTTAACCATTGACGGAGTAGCTCCAAGTCCCCAGCAAGCAGGATGGAAAGATGTAGTGTTGGTAGAAAGAAATAAAACGGTTCGGTTCATCGCAAAATTCAGTGATTATGCGGATGAAATGCATCCTTTTATGTATCATTGCCACATTGCACTTCATGAGGACGAAGGAATGATGGGGCAGTTTATTGTTACGGAACAAGTAGGCTTAAATAAACTTAATTTGTCTACCGATTTTAGTGTTTATCCAAATCCAACACGAGAAAAACTATTCATCAAATTTAATGAACTACCATTCGAAATTTATTACGCAACCATTACGAATCTATCGGGAAAAATCGTCATGATGCTTCCAAAACCAGAGTTAGCTTCGGGAATTGATGTATCGAATTTAAAAAAAGGGGTATATTTCATTGAAATGATTTCACAGAAAACCAAGTTGAAAACGAGTAAAAAATTCATCATTGAATAATTCCTTACAAATGCTGAAGTATTTGTTAATTCTCACTTTTTTTCATTTTTTGGTGGTTTTTTCTTTTTATGCCCAAATGCTCCCCGATTGGAGTGAAAATACTAAATTTGAATCTGATTCAAATTCTAATGAAATAATTGTTTCCCATTTTTTAGCAACATGGTGCCAACCATGCATGCAAGAACTTCCGATTTTTGATAGCATAGCAAACTCCCATTTGTACACGATTCACTTTCAATTCATTGTCATGGATTTCGAAAATACACGGTCTCTCTACAAAAAAATGAAGCGTCTTGGTTTACCAGGATCGTTATATTATTTATCTCCCAAAATTGAAAATCAACATTTGGTAACTGACAATTGGAACGGAATCTTACCGTTTACTGCCATTCAATTTCCAAATGAGCAACAAATTATTGAGCTATATGGTAAACAAACAAGTGCGAGCATCATTCAATTCATCAAGGACCATGAAAATTAATATCTTATTCTGTATTTTAGGATTAATATTTTGTTCTTTTGGACAAATACCAAACACCGTTTCATTAAAAAATATTAATGGAAAAATGGTCTCTTTCACTGATTATCCAGATGCGAAAGGGTTTATTGTTATTTTCACATGTAATCATTGTCCTTTTGCGAAATTATATCCAAAACGATTGAACGATTTAAATGAAACCTACACAAAATCAAAGGTTCCATTAATAGCCATTAATTCAATGGATACCATTAGTTATGAGGAGGATGGATATTTGAAAATGATACAAAAAGCGAAAAAGGAACATTTTTCATTTCCGTATTTGTACGATCCTACTCAAGAGACTGCGAAGTTATTTCGTGCAAAAAAAACCCCTCATGCATTCATCATTTGGCGAAATGGAGACCATTTTGACATCAAATATAGTGGCGCAATTGATGACAATGGTATGAATCCAAATGAAGTGGAAAATCCATATATTTGCATGGCACTTGATGAATTGCTTCTTGGCAAGGAGGTAAGCATTTCAGAAACGATTACAATCGGTTGTCAAATTTATTTTCGCAAATAAGCACTTTGTAAATCATGAGGATTCTTTTTTCATTTTTATTCATTTCAATTCTATTGAGTAAAACTGCTTACAGTGTTTTTTGGCAAGTTAAATATTACCTTAATCAAAAAGAAATTACTGAAAAAGAGTGCGAGAATAAAAAACGGCCCGAAATGCTTTGTAATGGTAAGTGTTATCTCGCTAAACAATTGAAAAAAGCGGAGGCGGAACTGAATTCTCAAAAGGAAAAACAAGAAAGATCTATTTCAAATTTAAAAGTTTTGGAAGAGGGTATTTTTGTTCCGTTATCAGCCATTTTTTTTGAGGTCAATCCCAATAAGTTAGAGTTAAGTAAGTCTTTTTTTTCTTATAAAAATTTCTACTCCTATGACGTAGGATCTCACTATTTTCACCCACCTTCCAAAAGCTTTAATGTTTAATTTTTGATTGCTTCGAACAGTTGAAGGCGATCTTATTTTTATTTCGTTGAAGAGATTCAACATTAAACATTAATTTTTTCAATATGCGGATTAGTATACTCGCGTGGTTGCTGGTGTTAAGCACTAAGTCCATAGCCTGTGATATTTGTGGCGGTGTAAACAGCAATGCTTCTATAGGGCTTTTTGCTTCCACTAAATTTCACACGCTCGGATTTCGGAGTTCATACCGAAGTTTTTCTACCTATATGAATGGTGTTCGACATTCGAGAGAATATTTGTTTGGACAAGAAGTTCAGTTTAGAACGCAGATTCATTCAAGAATTCAATTGATGGGTTCGATACCCTATCAAAGTGCCATTCAGAATAGGGATTTTGGAAGCGATTTTATTTCCGGAATGGGTGATCCAATTATCATTTCGAATTTTGTCCTTCTTCAGAATAGAGATTCAAATGGAGTTAGTAAAAAATTCCTTTCATTGGGAATAGGATTAAAAGCTCCGCTTGGAAAATCAGCGGAAAATTCAAATGCATTGAAGAATTTGTTCCCTGGAACAGGCTCGTGGGATTATTTACTTCTTTCGAATTATACGCATCAGTTTGCAAAATCTTGGGGTTGGCAGACTGAATTTAGCTATTCATTTAAAGGAAAGGATTCATTTGGTTTTCAATATGGGAATAGTTTTCAATCCGCAAGTCAAGCATTTCGTAATTTCAAATTTTCCTCGTATCGCCTTATTGCAGCAGCAGGAATGAATTTTGAACATCATGCGAATAGTAGACTAAATGGATTAGCAACAATCGGTAAAACCAACGATGGAATTATTCTGTCAAGTCGAGCTAGTATCAATTTATTGACGTACCGATGGTTATATTCCATCAATATTCAAAATCCACTGTATCAAAATTTAAACGAAGGGAGCATTCGTCAAAAAGTGAGTGCATCCGTATGTATTAGTTATTTATTTAAAACATCAAAAAAATGAAAAATTTAAAATTTGTATTTATTTCTTTTTCCATCTTATTAATGAGTTGCCATAAACACAACGAGGCAACAAATGCTGATATCACATTAATAGAGCCGATGGAAGGTGACACACTATTATTTGGTGAGGAACTTCACGCCGAAGGAACAATTGTTGGCGACGGTGAATTACACGGTTACTCATTGAATATGATAAATCAAACAACAGGCGAGACATTGCTAACAAAGGCTACAAGCGATCATGCTGAAACATATAGTTTTCACGAGCATTGGGTAAATAGTGTTACTGACACTTCTAATGTGAAAATAATTGTTGAAGTGGAATTAAATCATGATGGTGATATGACATCAAAAGAAATCAATGTAGTTTGTTTGCCTCAATAATTTGAATGAGGTCTTTTAGGCCTCATTCTTTATTTTTTGTGTTTTCTGGGTTTATGGGTATTTAATTATGTTTTGGTCAATTAATCAAACACAACTTTTTTACATGTATTAAGGTTAATTGATTACCAAACGGATTGTTGGTAAATTAGATTATTTTCCAT
>DORI01000185.1:0-2723 GCA_003512365.1 Crocinitomicaceae bacterium
CAGTTAAAGGTGTTCCAAACGAAGACACGGGGTTTGTAATGAATTTGAAGACTCTTTCTAAATTGGTAAAAGAACTTGTAATTGAAGCGCTTGATCATAAAAATTTAAATTTGGATGTACCCTTTTTAAAAGGTGTCATGGCCTCAACCGAAAATGTTGCTATCGCAATTTGGGAAATTTTAGAAGAACCTATCCGAAAAGAAGGTGGAGAATTGACAAAGATCAAGTTGGAAGAAACAGAGAACAACTTTGTAGAATATTTCGGGGGAAAAGAACCTTTTTAAGTATTTTCCGTTAAGAAATAGACAACAAAAAAGATGGAAGAATACTACCGAAAAATCATTGAACAACTTGGTGAAGACCCCAATCGTGAAGGGTTGCTAAAAACACCGGAGCGCGTCTCTAAAGCAATGAAATTTCTAACAAACGGATACGAGTTAAACGCTGATGAACTAATAAATCAAGCTATTTTTCATGAGGAATACTCAGAAATGGTCATTGTAAAAGATATTGATGTTTACTCGTTGTGCGAACATCACATGTTACCCTTTTTTGGGAAAGCGCACATAGCATATATTCCCAATGGTAAAATTGTAGGTTTAAGCAAGATTCCTAGAGTTGTTGACGCATACGCAAGACGCTTGCAAGTACAAGAAAGACTTACCATTGAAATCAGGGACTGTGTTCAACGAAACTTAGCACCTCAAGGTGTAGCTGTAGTGCTCGAATGCGCTCACATGTGCATGCAAATGAGAGGTGTCCAAAAACAGAATTCAGCAACAACTACCAGTGCATTTACAGGTTTGTTTTTAACAAACGAAGCTACGAAAAAAGAATTTATTAATTTAGTACAAGCAAAATTACATTAGCCATGAGTGAATACAATAACAATTATTACACTGCGGATGCCACGCGCGTTTTCTTCCGCAACGTTTACACCTACATGTTTGGTGCATTAGGAATTTCCGGAATCTTAGCCTATTTGGTGGGAACTAATTTGCAATACTTTGCAAACCTGTTTTTAACTGCAGATGGTCAAATTTCTATGACATTTTATGTCGTGGTTTTTTCACCTATTTTAATCAGTCTTGCGATCCAATGGGGTGTTGAACGCTTTTCAATGGGTATTTTAACCTTGCTTTTTGTCGCATACTCTGCGTTGATGGGACTAAGTTTAAGTACCATTTTCATTGCTTTTCCTATGGGTGATATTATCCGAACATTCTTTGTGAGTGCCGGAGCATTTGGAGGAATGGCCTTACTAGGATATACTACCAAAATTGACCTAACTAAATTTGGAAGTCTTCTGTACATGGTTTTGATAGGAATGATCATCGCTTCTTTAGTGAACATGTTTACTAAAAGTGGTGAATTAGACTTCATCATTTCGTGCATCGGCGTATTTGTTTTTACTGGACTCACTGCCTACCAAATGCAACAACTTAAACAAGTTTCACAATCAGGGCTAAATAGCGAACAGATGCAAAAAATGTCGCTTATTGGTGGATTACAACTTTACATTTTATTTGTTAATTTATTTCTTTCACTACTTAGGTTACTAGGTGGAAGAGATTAAAAAGAAATTAACTTTCGATTATAACAAATTAAATTACTTACTACATTTGTAAAAAAAACACGTCATGGGAGGTCATTCAAACGATAAAAAAGGAGATACATTTTTTGAAAGTTCAACAGTTGCTTTGGGTACATTATATACATTGGCACTTTTGAGCATCATTGTATCTATCCTTATTTGGGGATAATATTATTCTTGTATGGCGTTTAATGCCGTTTTTGCTTGGTTTATTGGAAAACGAATGAACCGAGTAAACTTCTATAGAGATAATCCTGTTGCTGCACAAAGAAGTGTCAACGAATATTTAAATTATCAACTTCAGCAAACTAATTTTTACAAAGAAACACTGCACTTACTAGGAAGGGAAGAAGTCCAATTAAATGAAATCCCTCTTCAAGACTATGGAAGTTTAAAACCATATATTGATAGAGCTATACAAGGTGAACAAAATGTACTTTGGCCAGGAGAAACAAAATGGTTTGCGCAATCTTCAGGAACTACTGCCGATAGAAAAAAACTAATTCCGGTAACGCTTCAATCCCTAGAAGAGAATCATTATGCCAATGGTAAAGATCTTTTAGCTCAATACTACGCCAATTTACCAAATAGAAAATTATTTAATGCCAAACATCTTATCGTGGGTGGAAGCGGAGAAATTCGGAAAGAAAATAATGGTGTGTTTATTGGAGATCTCTCTGCCATTATTATTGATCATTTACCTTGGTGGACTGAAATGCGGAGAACTCCTGCGAAGGAAATTGCACTTCAAGGAAATTGGGAAATTAAACTCGATCAAATGGCAAAGGCCGTGGTGAACGAGAATGTTTGCATTATCGCTGGTATGCCGAGTTGGACTTCCCTCCTACTGAGAAGAATCCTTGAAATCAGTAATAAAAAATATATTGATGAAGTTTGGCCGAATCTAGAATTGTATATTCACGGCGGCATGAATTTCGGTCCTTACCGCTCTACATTTGATGAATTACTCGGTAAAAAAATTAATTATGTTGAATCCTATAATTCATCCGAAGGCTATTTCGGAATGCAAGATCAACTAGAAGTACGTGAGCTGCTTCTGATGACTCAGTCTGAAGTTTATTTTGAATTTATCCCCATGGATGAATTTAAAGGTTTAGACTCTAAAAAT
>DORI01000185.1:2782-7769 GCA_003512365.1 Crocinitomicaceae bacterium
ACTCAATTCTTAAATTCTTTTGGAGAAAAGGTGCTAATTCAGCACGTTGAAAAAACGTTAGAGAAGGTTAATCAAGAAATGAAGTTTCATGTCAATGACTTTACAATAGCTCCATATTTCACAAAAAAAGAGGCCGTGGGTGGGCATGAATGGTTTATTGAATTCGATCATGCTCCTGATGATTTGCTTG
This sequence comes from Crocinitomicaceae bacterium, assembly GCA_003512365.1. GTDB lineage: Bacteria > Bacteroidota > Bacteroidia > Flavobacteriales_D > Crocinitomicaceae > UBA952. The sequence goes on from DORI01000185.1 coordinate 2,973, forward strand.
CCTTTGAAGAGGCGATTGACGAACAATTGAAAGTAGAAAATGCTGATTACGAGGCTAAACGATTTCATGATTTAAACATTGGTAAACCTAAATTTCATTACCTTGTAAAAGGTTCATTTCATCAATGGCTTGCTAATCGTCAAAAACTCGGAGGTCAGCATAAAATTCCGCGATTGATGAATGATCGAAAATTAGTGGAACAACTTTTGAAAGAAATACCATGATGAAAATAAAAATATCTCTTTTTATATGCGTGTTTGTTCATTCCATTACTGCGCAATTACAATTTCAAAGAGAAATTTCGCTTCCAAGTGCTAACCCAGGATGGTATGTAGATCCAATAGGAAATCATTATGTTATCGACAACAATAAAATAAGTAAGATAGACTCTTTAGGTAAAGTGGTGTTTAACCAAGCGATTAAATCACAAGGAGAGATTTCTCTATTAGTATTTAATAGCGCACAAAAAATAATTTCTTTCTCCGAGGAGCAACAGCAAATTTGTGTTTTTGACAATACCATTACCCCTGTTTCGATGTGTCTCGATTTAGATGAATTTGCAATTTCCAATGCTACATTTATTGCTTCATCCAGCAGGGCTAATTCCATTTGGGTTTTTGATCGAGTGAATTCTACTATTTTACTATTAGACACAGAAAAGAAAATTGTGTTGCAACGTTTGCGAAATGTTTCTGGACTTATTGGCTTTGCAGGAAATGTTACATTTATGAGAGAAGACAATGAGAAATTGTGGATGAGTGATGGCAAGCGAACTTTCAGCTTTGATCTTAATTTAAACCTTGACGACACCCACGAGTATCCTTGTTTATCAAAACGCCTAACCACCTCAAATAATGAACTTAATTGGACAACAAGTTTCATTGCATTAAATACTTATTTTGAATTTCAACAAGATGTCTTGTTTGTATTAAACCTTGATTCCAAAGATCAAGGTATAGGAGAAAATCCTGTTCCGGATGCAGAAAATATTTATTATTCCAACGGTAATTTTTATTTCAAAAAAGGAAGTAAAGTTTTCGTTTATAAAATCGCCTAAAAAGTTACTAACAACTGATTCCAAAGGGTCGAATTTCACTATTTTAGCAGTCTCAAATTAGTGAACTATGCATGTAGCTGTTGCAGGAAATATTGGATCCGGAAAAACCACCTTAACAAATTTATTGTCAAAACATTATGGTTGGGAAACGCATTACGAAGATGTGGATCAAAACCCTTACTTGAATGACTTTTACGACGATATGCAGCGATGGTCGTTTAATCTACAGATTTATTACCTGAATAGTCGCTTTACTCAAATTCAAGAGATAAAAAAAACTAATCACACTGTAATTCAAGATCGTACTATTTACGAGGATGCGTTCATTTTTGCACCCAATCTGCACTCTATGGGATTGATGACCACGAGAGACTTTGAAAATTATTTTTCATTGTTCAATTTGATGGATTCGTTTGTTTCTTCGCCAGATTTATTGATTTACTTGCGCGCAAGTGTTCCAACTCTCGTAAATCAAATTCAGCAACGCGGAAGAGATTATGAGGAAAGTATCCGCTTGGATTATTTGAAGCGTTTAAATGAGCGATATGAAGCATGGATTTCAACTTATGACAAAGGGAAGCTTCTAATAATTGATGTAGATAACAACCGTTTCCCGGAGAGCCAAGAAGACCTTGGTAAAATTATCCACTCCATAGATGCGGAGATAAACGGTCTTTTCTAATCGAACAGACATGATTGTTGTAACTGGCGCAGCAGGATTCATTGGTAGCTACCTATGTAAGGTGCTAAATGCAAAAGGATTTAACAACCTAATTCTCGTTGATGACTTTAGTAAACAAGAAAAAATCGCAAATCACGAAAATCTTAATTCTTATCTGAAAATTGAACGTTCACAGTTTATCTCTTGGTTAGATACAACCGAAGAACCTATCGACTTTATCTTTCACCTTGGTGCACGAACCGATACAACTGAATTTAAATGGGAAATTCTTGAAGAACTCAATTTAACGTATTCAAAAGCGATTTGGCAACTCTGTGCCTCAAAAAATATCCCGCTCGTTTACGCAAGTAGTGCCGCCACCTATGGAAATGGAGAATTTGGCTACGATGACAATACAGAGATTCTTGACAAACTTGTTCCACTGAATCCATATGGTGATTCCAAGAATGAATTTGATAAATGGGTAGTAAAGCAGGATATTCACCCTCCCTTTTGGGCAGGGCTGAAATTTTTCAATGTCTATGGTCCAAGAGAGTATCACAAAGGTCGAATGGCCAGCGTTATCTTTCATGCATTCAATCAAATTCAGGAAAAAGGTGAGATGAAACTTTTTCGATCACATAATCCAGAGTATACTGATGGTGGTCAGTTACGGGATTTTATTTATGTGAAAGATATTGCAAATGTTTGTTTATTTCTAATGAACGAAAAACCCACCTCATCGATTTACAATTTGGGCAGTGGAAAAGCCAGGACCTTTTTAGATTTAGCTCTGGCTACCTTTACTGCATTAGACAAATCACCCAATATTTCATTCATTGACACACCAGAAGATATTCGTGATAAATACCAATACTTCACCGAGGCTAATATGTCCAAACTCATCGCGGCAGGATACACATCCCCTTTCAGAACATTAGAAAACGGTGTGATGGATTATGTTCAAAATTATTTACTAAGGAGGTTCTAAACACTTCCACCGCTCGCTTGTTTTTAGCGTATGTTCAATGTTGTCTGGCTTAAAAAAGACCTGCGTCTGCACGATCATGTTGCCTTAACAACAGCAATTGAAAATAATTATCCAACTGTTGTTCTATTTATTTTAGAGAATGAATGGCTGAAGCAAGATGATTTTTCTAATCGTCATTGGCGATTCGCTTATGAATGTCTTATCGATATTGGCAAAAGACTTAATAAAACCACTAAAATTCTTTATGTTTTACAAGGAGATGTGTTAGCCATTTTCAATGAACTAAAATTAACACAAGGAGATTTCAATCTATTTAGCCATGAAGAAACAGGGAATAACTTTACCTATAAAAGAGATAAAAATATTAAATCATTTTGTAAGAAAAATAACATTGTTTGGAGAGAATGGCCTCAGTTTTCAGTTCAACGAGGACTTAAAAACCGAATGAATTGGACAGACGAATGGAGTAAATTTATGTCAGTTTCTCAGAAGGAAGTAAATCTCAATAACATCACCCCATTTCAATTAGATCCTCAATTTAGAGAGAAATATAAATTAACGCATCATCCCAAGAAAGAAATTGACTTACAATTAGGAGGAGAAAATGAAGCATTAAACTTATGGAGCAACTTTTTGGCTTTTCGGCATAAGAATTACAGTAAACACATATCTAAACCGAATGAAAGTCGTGAGAGCTGCAGCCGATTATCACCACACCTAACCTGGGGTTCAATTTCCATTCGAAAGCTCATTCAAGATATTCAAAATATTCCGAAACCATCACGCGCTTTGCTAAATTTTAAATCTAGATTGCATTGGCATTGTCACTTTATTCAAAAATTGGAAAGTGAACCAAGAATTGAATTTGAAAATCAAAATTACGCATACAACCAAATTAGAAATCAACTCAATAAAGATTGGCTTGAAAGATGGAAGTCTGGCCAAACTGGAATTCCTTTGGTGGACGCTTGTATGCGGTGTGTAAATCAGACGGGGTACTTGAATTTTAGAATGCGTGCTATGTTAATTTCATATTGGACACAACACTTATGGCAACCATGGCAACCCGCTGCTATTCATTTGGCAAAGCAATTCACCGACTATGAACCCGGAATTCACTACTCGCAGGTTCAAATGCAAGCAGGAACAGTTGGCTACCACACCATACGTGTCTATAATCCCATAAAACAAGCACTCGAGCACGATCCAGAGGCCAAGTTTATTAAAAAATGGGTGCCGGAATTAAGAAATTTACCCATTGATCTCGCTATAAGTCCTTGGAAAATAAATGAAATGGAACAACTTTTTTACTCTTTCACTTTGGGACAGAATTATCCAAAACCACTTANNACTTACAGATCCCGAGATAAGTGGAAAAATTGCAAGTCAAGAGTTGCACATTTTTCAGAAACAAGAACTGACTAAACGTGAGGCGAAGAAAATTATGTCGATACACGTTAATCCTAAAACTAAAAAAGGCCAATCCTAAGATTGACCTTTCTTGTTTCTTTTTGAAAATCTTATTCTCCTACAACTTCAAATTTGAAGGCTTGTTTTACACCTTTGAATAAATTTGCTTCTGCTTCAAACGTTCCAACTTCCTTGATAGGCTCGTCTTTAATTTTTAACGATTTTCTATCGATGTCAAAACCTTCTTTTCGCAACGCGTCAGCTAATTGCACTGTATTCACAGAACCGAATATTTTTCCATTCTCACCAGCCTTAGTTGCAATAGAGATTGAAACTGATGCTAATTTTGTTGCAATTTCTTGAGCCTCAGCAACAAGTTTTGCTTCTTTGTGAGACTTCTGACGCATCACTTCTTCGTGAGCTTTCTTTGCGCTTGGTGTTGCTAGCACAGCATAACCTTGAGGAATTAGGAAATTTCTTCCGTATCCAGGCTTCACAGTTACTACGTCATTCGCATAACCAAGTTTATCTACATTTTTCTTTAATATTACTTCCATTTTCTAATGCTTAAAAGTTCAACAATTGTTATTTCAACATGTCACCAACGTATGGTAAAATCGCCAAGTGACGTGCTCTTTTAATCGCCTTATTGACTCTTTTTTGGTATTTCGCAGAAGT
>DORI01000274.1 GCA_003512365.1 Crocinitomicaceae bacterium
GGAGGTAATGCACTTAAATTTTCTAATATCAATTCTAATTGATGAATAAAATTTAAGTGCATTACCTCCTGTTGTAGTTTCTGGGTTTCCAAACATAACACCTATTTTATCGCGTAATTGATTAATGAAAATACAGCAGCATCCTGCTTTATTAATAGAAGCCGTTAATTTCCTTAGTGCCTTAGACATAAGTCTTGCTTGAAGACCCATTTGGGAATCACCCATTTCACCTTCAATTTCTGCTTTAGGTGTTAAGGCTGCAACGGAATCTATAATGATTAAATCAATTGCACCAGAGCGAATTAAATTGTCAGCAATTTCTAGGGCTTGTTCTCCATTATCCGGCTGTGAAATCAGTAAATTATCGACATCAACACCTAATTTTTTTGCATAGAATTGATCAAAGGCATGTTCGGCATCAATAAAAGCAGCAATTCCACCTTGTTTTTGAACTTCAGCAATTGCATGAATTGCAAGTGTTGTTTTACCGGAGGACTCTGGTCCGTATATTTCAACGACGCGACCTTTCGGATAACCGTTTACGCCTAATGCTAAATCGAGCGTGATAGATCCGGTTGGTATTACTTCAACTTTTTCAACAGGAGAATCACCTAATTTCATTACCGATCCTTTTCCAAAAGTTTTGTCTAACTTTTCCATTGTCAGCTGAAGAGCTTTTAATTTTTCTACATTTAATTCTTTATTTGCCATATCGTTTGTTGTTGTGAGCTTTGCTCGGATTAATTAATTTATTTATACAAAGTTATTTTCTATTGGTCGTAAACTAATTACGTTCTATATTATTTGATATTTTTTCATTATTTCTTGTGCATGATTTTTAGTATCTGGTTTATCAATGACATGAATTAGCGCACCGACTTCATCAAATAAAAAAGTTGTCCTATGAATTCCATCGTACACTTTCCCCATAAATTTTTTTGTACCCCAAACACCGAATGCACTAATGAATTCTTTGGATTCGTCAGAAATAAGTGAAAATGAAAGGTTATACTTGGAAACAAATTTAGCATGGGCACTAACTGAGTCTGCACTAATTCCAATTACTTCAATTCCATTTTTAGTGAGTTCGTCCATTCCATCTCTAATACTACATGCCTGAGCAGTGCATCCTGGCGTATCGTCTTTGGGATAGAAGTATACTACTGTCTTTTTCCCTATATAAGATGACAAGTTAATGTCTTCGCCACGTTGATTTTTTCCGGTTAAGTTTGGTAGTAATGAACCTAAAGCTAATTTTTCCATAATGATTAAATAATAAACTAAATAATGACTAAAATATAATCAAATGTACTAAACATTTTTAATTAAAAAACATGAATTGAAAAAAAGTTCAAAAAAAAAGAGGCCCATTGGACCTCCTTCATAAAGTGCATTTCAATCAATCACCGTTGCACTTCAATAACTTTTTCAAATATTGTTTGATCGTGATTTTTAAATTTAACTGTATAATTTCCACTGGATAAAGATGACAGATGAAGTGATTGTGCTCCAACAACAGGAATTTCAGGCATAAATAGACCATTGTCGGCAATTATTTCAATCGTTACTACAGATGAATCTGCCCATGATATACTCAGGTTTCCATTTGAAATTTCAGAAATAGAAACTTTCTCTTCTCGGTCTTTCGGTGTTAAACCATTACTTGGTTCGTTGTGTCCAAAGCTAAGGGTTAAATTGAAAAATAAAATGGTAACTATTAATCGCGTTGTCATGATTTTTGTTTTAACCAAATTTACCTTTAGTGAACTGGCTTAATAATAATTAACTCAACTTTTAGACATAAAATAAGAATTCGACTTTACATGCAAATACGTAGTATCAGCATTTTGTCTACGTAGTATTACGTAGTTGATCTAATCATTTTGAAAACTAAATGAAACCAGGCGAAAATCATGAGTAAACCACCAATTGGAGTAATTGGACCAATTAATTTTGTAGGAATATTGGTTACTTCACTGAATGTCAACAGGTATATCGAAAATGAAAAAAGTAAGGTTCCAACTAACATCAACCTGTAAAATATTTTCAATGAAAAGGATAAAGATGATTGCAAGCCAATTATTAAAAGTCCCATCCCCTGTATAAGTTGATACCGAACTCCTGTTTCAAATGATGCTAATTTAGAACTTGATACCAGTTCTTTTAAAGCATGTGCTCCAAAAGCACCTAAAATTATTCCACAAAGAATTAATAGGATTCCGGTAATTGCTATTGTTTTGTTCATAGCGCAAATTTCTTCAAAATAAATTGTTTTACAAACCTTATCTTTGTTCCATGCGTCCGATTATTAAGATTGTACTTATCGTTATTTTACTAGCATTAACTCTGGGCATTCTTTATTTTTCTGTAATTCGGAATTCAAGTAGCTCTGTGAATGATGGCACGCAAGCAGCAGGTGAATTTGATTATTATCAATTCAAACCATTTGATTTAAACAAGTATGATATTAGCGCAACAATATTATTGCCTGATGAGACCGCCGGAATTGGAACAACTTTCACACCTGAGATGCTTCATGAAGAAGGAAGTCACTTATGGCAGTTGCAATTAGGAAGGAATTTTATTATTCACATTGAAGATTTAGGACAATTAACGGATGTTTATAGTGATTTTAGGACGAGTATGCTAAAATCTACAGCATTTACCATCACTCCTTTGGTAGATACAGATAGTTTATTGGTTTACAGCAGAGCCTTATCCAAGCAATACCAGAAGGAAGAGCAAGAAACCTTTCATCTGTTTGCAGTAAAGTTCATCGATGGCAGATCTTATCAGTTTAGAAATAGAGAGGAAGGAAACACAAAGGAAGAAATTTTGTTTATGCAAAAATCAATAGAATCAATCAAATGAATTTAAATATAGAACGCGAGGATGTACTTGAGGTATTAGGAAAAATTACGGATCCCGATCTTAAAAAAGATATTGTAAGTGCAAATCTCGTCGAACAATTAATCATTAAGGACAGTAGTATACAACTTTCGGTGGTGGTATCGAACCCAGCATTACACGCGCGAAAGAGGATGCAAGAAGCCATTGTTTTTAATTTGAAAAGAAAATTTGGTGATGACATTTCGGTTGATTGTAATGTTTCCGGAATGAGTGCTGAGCAAAAAGGAGCTAGACGGAAAGTTTTACCCGATGTTAAAAACATCATCGCCGTGGCATCGGGAAAAGGAGGAGTAGGTAAGTCAACTATTACAGCGAATATAGCCGGAGGATTGAAGAAGATGGGTTATTCTGTTGGAATTGTCGATGCGGACATCTACGGACCATCTATGCCAACAATGTTTGATGTGGTAGGAGATAGACCGACGATGACAGAAGTAAACGGAGAACAATTAATAAAACCTGTTGACGCCAACGGAATAAATTTGTTATCCATAGGATTTTTTACCGACCAAGATAATGCAGTAGTTTGGCGTGGACCGATGGCTTCAAAAGCATTAACACAACTCTTTACGGATGCACATTGGGGAGAATTGGATTATTTGGTAATCGATTTACCTCCTGGAACCGGGGATATTCATCTTTCTTTACTACAAACAGTTCCGTTAGATGGCGTTGTTATTGTGAGCACTCCACAAGAGGTTGCCTTGGCCGATGCTCGGCGCGGAATTAATATGTTTAGGTTAGATTCCATGAAAGTTCCGATTGTAGGTTTGGTTGAAAACATGGCTTGGTTTACACCAGCAGAATTACCCGAAAATAAATATTATATTTTCGGAAGAGACGGTGCTAGAAATCTTGCTGAGGGAATGAGCATTCCGTTTCTTGGCGCAATTCCTTTGGTTCAGAGTGTGAGAGAAGCCGCTGATAGTGGTAGACCAGCTGTTTTTCAAGAAAATACGCCGACTGCTCAGGCTTTTGAAGAATTAGTTCGTAATTTAGTAACATCGTTGGAGATTTTAAAAAACAAATAATAATTATGTCCATGATCACTACTAAAGAAAAGGTATTAGTTGCTATGGAGCAGTTGAGACCTTTTCTGCATGCAGATGGAGGAGATATGGAGTTGGTGGAATTGACAGATGATTATATTGTTAAGGTACGCATGTTAGGTTCCTGCGGAGATTGCTCAATGAGCTCAATGACATTAAAAGCTGGATTAGAAGAAGCATTAAAGGTAGTGGCTCCAGAAATTAAAGCTGTGGAAGCGATAGGTTAGAAGATGCTCAAAGTTAAGTTGTTCTTAATTGGTAAAACGTCATACGAATTTCTAAAAGATGGAGAGCAAGAGTATTCGAAGCGCCTTATGCATTATTGTAATTTCGAACGTGTTGATTTTGCCGATATAAAAAATGGTAAATCGCTGAGTCGGGAAGAGTTAAAAAAAAGAGAATCACAACAGTTTCTTAAGAAAATTGAATCCTCTGATTTCGTAGTACTTTTAGATGAACATGGCAAAAATTTGAGTTCAGTCGAATTGGCGAATTGGATTTCAAGTAGATTAGAATTAGCAAACAAAACTATAATATTTGTAATAGGAGGCGCCTTCGGATTTGACAAGGAGTTGTACGAGAGAGCTCAAATGAAACTATCATTATCTAAAATGACTTTTTCGCATCAAATGGTTCGAATGATATTTTTAGAACAATTGTATAGAGGCTTTACAATTATGAATAACGAAAAATACCATCATTTATAGTTTTGTAACTCCTTACATGAAAAATGAATAGACTGAGATTAAGTTATTAAAGTTGAATCTTCTGTATTCTCCTCAAAAATTTCTATGAATAACATTAAGAATACAAACGGAATTAATGGAGCCCGAACCCTTACAAGTACTCCGAATAATACAGATGTAATGCCTGTAATTAATGCCAAAATGAGAATAAAATAAATAAAATAGACCAATAGGTCATTATTTCTCAATATAGACAACTTTAACCGGCTTTTTTTTCTAAAAAATCTGAAAGCCAAAAATATTATTAATAAGGACTCTAATCCATTAATTATTAGTCCTGGTGTCAATGCCTCCCATGGTAATGGTCTAAGTATTCCTGCAAAAATGGCGAATGGAGACATTTTTAAAATTCCAGAATAACTAAAATCAGCATCTCCGACAGAGTATTTTTTTCCTTTATATGCGTTACTGTTAAAATCACTTTGTTGTATTTCTGCATTTTTTGTTTGTTCTGAGGCAAAATTACCTATGAAGAGAGCACTTGATACTAACGTTAATCCAATAAATAAAATCCTAAATACTTGCCTTGCAAACTTACCTTGGAATAAATATTCGGATATTTTTACGTTAAATGTAAAAAACAAGGGCAGAAATATCACCAAAATCATAAAACTTCTAATGTTGTAAAGTAAATACAAACAAAAAATTAGAATAATAATTCTCGAGAATCTTCTTTGTTTCTCTTTGCCAATGGTAAAAAGAATAGGAATCATAATACAAAGTACCGAATAAATAATCATGTCTTTCCCAATACCAGAGCACCAAAAAGCCACACTTGGGATGAACAAAGAAATAACCGCAAGATTACTTTTCGAGAATAGTGGTGATTTTTTTAAAAAATCAAATAAATGAAAGCTTGCTATTGAACTTATCATTGTCGTAATTATCGACAATGCAAAAAAACTACCGTTTGTAAAGATGTTAAAAAATGAAAAAACCTTCGCACAAAAATAAGCTTCTTTTTCTTTAGCTATCCAGTTTGGTGGTATTCCTGTAATATTATTAAAGTAATTTACATAATCCTTTGATCCTTGGAATTGAAAAAGTTCGTTGAAAAAGTTCTCAGGGTTTAAATAAAGCAAATTGGTTAGGCGAACCGAAGTATCCCAATATGCTACAGTATCTCCTCCTTTAACGAAATAAATAAAATAAAAACAAAAAGCTAAATTGAAAATTAACCTGAAATAAAAATTCCACATGTAATATTTATAATGTTCTTTTTCTCGATTTAAACTTTTTATATATTGAAGAATTATTATGGTGATAATTAACCATAAAACCGACATAAGGATATCTATTCCAGTGAAGAATTGTAGCTTATTTGTCCAATCGTTTAAAATTGAAAAATCAGTACTAAATCTTTTATTTTGTAGTGGAAAAAATACTAATGACACCGACATGTTTTATTCAAAGTTAAATAAAACTTCACTAATTCTAGTACATTTGTGATGTGTGTGGCATTGCAGGATTTTTTGACACAAAATCATTAAGTTCACAAGAGGAACTTAACAGAATGACGGATTCCATGTATCATCGTGGACCAGATGGGAGGGGTGTAGAGTTTCTTCAACTCCGAAATGTTCAGGTTGGTCTTGGTCATCGTAGGCTTTCTATATTAGACCTAACTGAATCCGGTACGCAGCCCATGTATTTTCAACAGCATTGGATTTGCTTCAATGGTGAAGTGTACAATTTTGCAGAAATTAAAATTCAACTTCAAGGCCTAGGTCATACCTTTCAGGGTAATTCAGATACAGAAGTCATTTTACATGCATACCTTGAATGGGGAAAAGAATCTTTACATAAGTTCATTGGAATGTTCGCTTTTTTAATCCTCAATGAGGATAATGGCGATGTTTTTATGGCGAGAGATCGAGCAGGAGTGAAGCCATTTTTCTACTACGTGAAAGATGGTTTGTTTCTTTTTGCATCGGAATTAAAAGCATTTCATGCTCATCAGAGTTTTGAACGAACGTTAAATTTGTCTGCAATTCAGGCTTTTGTTCAATATGGTTCTGTACCAACCCCACATTGCATTTTCGAAAATACGCATAAGCTTGAACCAGGATCTTACGCAAATTTCAATATTCACGATACGTCATTTCAAAACAACCAGCAGATTGTACCCGTTAACTATTGGTCAGTGTATGATGCCTACAACAAGGAAAAACTTTCGATCAGTTGGGATGACGCACGAAGCGAAACAGAAAAAATATTAACATCTGCCTGTCGTTACCGAATGGTTTCCGATGTTCCTGTCGGTGTGTTCTTGAGTGGGGGATACGATAGTGCTTCAGTTGCCGCTCTTTTGCAAAAGGATACAACCGAGAAGCTCAAAACATTTACTATTTCGGTACCGGATATTGGCCTAGATGAAGCTCCATATGCAAAGGATGTTGCAACACATTTAGGAACTGATCATACAGAGATTGCCTGTACAGAAAAGGAAGCAATAGCATTAATTTCTCAATTGCCATTTCACTACGATGAACCTTTTGCAGACAGCAGTGCAATACCAACAACGCTTGTGAGTTTGGCCGCTAGAAAACATGTAACTGTTGCATTGAGCGCAGATGCTGGGGATGAAGTTTTTGCGGGGTATAATCGCTATGATTTTCTTTTGCGTTATGGAAAGAAAATGAACGCTATTCCTGCATTTATGAGAAAGTCAATGGCTGGAGCTATGGATATTATTCCTTCTCAGAATATTCCAATATTGAGAAATAAATACAACTTTCATAACAGATATGAAAAATTAAAGGGTGTTTTGAAAGATCCTTCTCCGACAACAATAATGCTTAGCCTTTCTCAGCAATTCACAGATAGTCAAGTTCAAAAAATGATGAGAGAAAAGCATCAATTTCTCCAAACAGCCTATGTTTCAGAAAAATTATCTAAAGAAACTTATTCCTCCTTGGCATACATGATGGCTATCGATTACGAAACGTACCTAGTTGATGATATCTTACAGAAGGTTGACAGGGCAACAATGACAGCCAGTTTGGAAGGAAGAGAACCATATTTGGATCATCGCGTTATTGAATGGGCAGCACAATTACCGGATGATTTTAAATATAAAAACGGGGAGAAAAAGTATATCCTTAAAGAGATTGTTCATCGATACATTCCAAAATCGATGATGGATAGACCTAAAATGGGATTTGCCATTCCCATTGCTCATTGGTTGAAAACTGATTTGAAAGAACTTGTATTTTCATTCATTAATGAAACCAACATCAAATCTCAAGCTATTTTTAATTGGAGCGAAATACAAAGAATTCGGGATGGTTTTTATGGTGGAAAAACGGAATACGATTCGAAATTGTGGTACATTTTGATGTTTCAAATGTGGTACGAGCGTTGGATGAAATGAAAATCAGTGTTTCGTTTTTAGATCTCAATTTCAAAGAACCTGCCGGTACGAGTAGGGGAGTTTTGCACTCCAAACCCAGTTGGATTATTGAAGTTATCGAAAATGGAAAAACTGGTGTAGGTGAAATTTCAATCATACCTGGTTTATCTCCAGAATTTCAAGATAAACTAACGTTTGAAAAAAAGTTAAACGAGGTCATTTCCAAATTTTGCCAAATTCCAATTGAACTTTGGATTGAAAATGAGGACGAGATTACCTTTCAACCTGTTTTAGAGAGAGA
>DORI01000151.1 GCA_003512365.1 Crocinitomicaceae bacterium
TTTAATGACATAGATTTTGTTGGTTTACCACCCACAACTTGTATAAACTCTGTACTTCCCCCTCCAATATCTATAATGAGTGATGATTTCGGAAATGAGTAGGTGCAGGCAATTCCTTTAAATATGAGTTCTGCTTCTCGCAAACCATCAACTACCTCAACTTTGATGCCTGTTTGTATGAATATTTCAGCACAAAACTCTTCGCTGTTCTGAGCATCTCGAATGGCGGATGTTCCAATGGCGTGAATTCTTGAAACTTTGTTTTCATCACATTGCAATTTAAATCGTTTTAAACACGAAATGGCCCGTTGAATGGCCTCTGAGGTGATAAATCCGTCGTTAATTCCACCCATGCCAAGTGCCACCCCTTCTTTTGTTGAATACGAAATACTTAATGAATCGTCAATCCACCTGCCAATAGCTAAATTAAAGGTATTTGTACCTAAATCGATAACGGCAATATGCATTTTATCTTTTTTTAGTGAAGAAACTTTTAGTTTTCACGCCAAAATTAAGAATATTAGCTTGGTACAATTTACTAGCTAAGTAAAGAAAAACACCTGTCGAAACCAACAACACCAGCAATGAAATCGTATACGATATGGAACTATGCCCTTCGTAATATCCTTGACCAATTCTCACCAATTGCACTACAGGTGAAGTGAAAGGAACCCATGCAAAAACGTCGACCCATTCGTTTTCAGGTTTTAATACGGATAAATAACCCACACCTAATGAGAAAAATAATACTCCGATTAAAGGTATAGTAAATTGTTGACCATCTGATTCTGAGTTACTCATTGCTCCAATAAAACTAAAAAACGCACCGTAAAACAAATACCCTAAAACAAAAAGAATTACAAAATTGCTCAGCATGATGGTGTAATCAATTTGATTGTAAAGAACATCTAGTAACTTGTTTTGAGCTTGATTAGACAACTGCCGAGAAAGTTGAACCTTAACTTCTTCTGACGATTGAGCCCAGTTAGCAGGATCCAATAAGTCGGGATAAAGAGTCTCCCTCATGACGTAAAGACCTAAACCAACCAAAATCACCCAAGTTAAAAACTGAACGAGCGCGGCAAAACCAATCCCTATTATTTTTCCGAACATTAAAGCGCGTGAACTGGCAGAAGCCAACATTATCTCTACAATTCTATTGCTTTTATCTTTCGCTGTACTGCGTACAATGGCAAGACCAAACAATAAAATAAACNNAATCACCGCTCCAAAAACAAGTCCAACAAATCCCTCAATCCTTGACGTTTTCTTTCCTGGATCCTGAATATCGATGTAATCAAAATTTAAAGGTTGTTTAATATTTCTGAACTCCTCAAGTGTAACATCTAGGTATTTATTTTCTATAAATGCCTCTTCAAGTCTTCTTTCGACTTCCAATTGCATGGCGATTTTCGCCTCTACCCCAATTTCCTCTCGGTAAAAAACCTTTACAACTTTGTTGGACAATACTTTTTGATTAATTTCAATCCAAACGTCATAAGAGGCGAGATTTGGGTTGTCAAGAAATTCCGTATGCTCAAAACTCACATCTCTTATATCATAAGAAATATTACTTTCCCCTTTTATCATTTGGCGATTCACCAAAATATAGGCAGGATCTGTAACTATAGCTTTTACGCTTTTCTTACCCTCATCGCTTATTCTCAAAAGCAAAAAGATGAGCATTAAAAGAACCATTGGTCCGATGAAAAGCATCCAAAGGAAACTTGTGCTTCGAAGTCTCTCGGTGAATTCCCTCATTGCAATTATCCAACTATACTGCATCTTTTTCTTCAATTAGTTGCACAAAAACTTCATGCATATCCGGAAAATACTCTTCAATTGCTTCAATTTGAATGTGATTCATTAGCGAAGTCATCAACTCATTGATAGAATTTTCACCACGTTTACGAACGCGAACCAAAAATCTATTCTCGCCTAAATCTTCCTTTTGAATGAGCTCAAAGCCTGTCCACAAACCATTCGCCAAGGCCACCATATTCCCTTTAAAACGAATAGTAAATTCATCTTGCTTAAAGCGATCTCTTAAATTCCAAACGCCATCCTCTACTAATTTTTCTGATTGGTAAATCAATGCTATTCGGTCACAAATTTGATCTACACTTCTCATGTTGTGTGTTGATAAAAGGATGGTTTTTCCTTCTTTTTTAAAAGAGTGAATTCTATCTAAAATTAATTGCACATTCAAAGGGTCAAAACCCGAAAGCGGTTCGTCTAGAATAACAAGAGAAGGATCATGAAGCACTGCTCCAATAAATTGTACCTTTTGGGACATTCCTTTCGATAAATTCTCAATTTTATTTTTTGACCAATGAGCGATTTCAAATTCTTCAAGCCACTTTTTTGATTGCCGGGCAGCATCAAAGGAGGTTAATCCCCTCATTCTCCCGAGAAAAATTAAATGATCTATTACCTGCATACTCCGGTACAATCCTCTTTCCTCTGGAAGGTAGCCGATTTCATTCAAGTTTTTTAATCGAATAGGCTTACCATTCCAAAGTACCTCACCTGAGTCTTGCCGAATAATGGTATTGATGATTCGAATTAAAGTAGTTTTTCCGGCACCATTCGGCCCAAGGAGACCAAATATTTCACCTGATTGCGCGGTAATACTTACAGCATCAAGTGCATTTTTTTTACCGAAACTTTTAGAAATTTCCTTTACTTCTAACATTGAACAATAAAACTAATCATTTCGTTTTATCGACTTGTCAACTCTTCCAAATTTCTTTCCACTGTGACCAGTTGAATTTTTTCGCAAAAATGAAAAATAAAACTACATACAATACCAAAGAAGAAAAGATGGCATCGTAACCGTTTCCGGGAATACTTGTATCCAGAAAGATTGCATCTGTCTGAAATGCTTGCCAATCACTTGTGATAACCAATGCTGCAAAAATATTATTTGCGGCGTGGTAACCCAATGTTAGCTCAATACCATCATCAAAAAGCACAACCAAACTCAGAAATATTCCTGCCATGATATAATAAAAGACCAAATGAAAACCTATAGCAGCAATTTCCGGATTACCCAAATGAATAAGACCGAACATAATTCCAGAAATCAACGCTGCATGTCCATTGTGTCCCAATCTTAATTTTAATCCCTGCATGAGGTAACTACGAAACAATAATTCTTCTGCCGCGATTTGAATTGGAATTAATAACAATACTAAAAACGCCATCGGCACGAATTTCTTCCAATCAAAAATAAATTGCAGCCCATCGTTTGAGGCCAATCGGATGAGCAGGGTAACGAGAAGAAAAAG
>DORI01000105.1:0-5496 GCA_003512365.1 Crocinitomicaceae bacterium
ATATTTTCATAGGTGGTTAACTGCGTGGCTTGCTTTGCAGGTGCGCAAATTGTTTGCATGACTATTTCATAAGTTTAAAGTTGCAAGAAGATTCTCGACTGTTTCATTTGGGTGGTGCAATTCAACTATTTTTTGAATAACCTTATCAACCAAAGCGTCAGGACAAGAAGCTCCCGAAGTAACTATTATTTTTAACTGATCTTTATATGGTAAAAATGTATTTAGTTGCTCGATTTTCTCGTGGTGGATATTAAATGAATTTATATTATCTCTAGAATTAATTTCAGATGCTCCTTTAACATAATACGTTTTAAATTTTCGCTCTAATAATTCAACTAAATGACTTGTATTAGAACTATTGTAACCACCAACCACAACAGCTAAGTCTGCTTCATTTTCTAAAAGTCCATAGGTAGCACTTTGATTGTCATTTGTAGCATAACACAAGGTATCCCGAGTGTCTGCAATGTGCTCGCGAATTTGGTCTTCACCATATTTTAAAATCATAGTTTCCCTGAGAAAATCAGTTATTTCTTGAGTTTCGGAAGCCAACATGGTGGTTTGATTAACTACCCCTATTTTTAATAAATCTTCTGGAAAGTTGAAATTTTTGGAGGTTTTGTTTTCGAAATATTTCCAAAATTGATCTTCTGACACTATTCCGAGTATTGCCTCTGATAACACCTTTGTTTCTTCCATGTTTCTAACAACAATACTAGGGGCGTTTTTTTGGCTATGTGAAAAGGTTGCACGTGTTTCTTCGTGCTCATGTTTTCCATGGATGATGAGCGTATGGCCTAATTCACCTAGCTTTTCGGATCTGTTCCAAACTTTTTCCACGAATGGGCAAGTTGTATTGTAGGTGTCAATATTTACACCTCTATTCCTAAGCTCTTGCTCAATTTCAAGAGTTGTTCCAAAAGCAGGAATAATCACAATATCATCCGGTGTAAGGCTGTCGAATGGAATTAGTTGATTTCCCTTTGTATCCTGAAGAAAGGTTAAGCCATAAGATTGTAGGTTATCGTTAACATCTGGGTTATGAATCATTTGACTTAGTAGAAATATTCTCTTAGTCGGATTCTCACTTATTGCCTTGTAGCTTTTTTCGATCGCATTTTCTACACCATAACAAAAGCCGAAATGTCTGGGAATGATAAACGTGATATTACCAATAGTAAGTTCTGAGGGACTAAAATCTTTCTTCCTTGGATCTGCTAACTTTCGCTGTGCTTTTACCTTTCCAATGATGGGCGATCGGTAAAAAGAAGGAACTTCAAATTGCTTCATGTTAATTAAACCAATGACTAATTATAATGTTTGGTTTTCTTTCAATGATAAAAGTTTTGATTTTAGGTATTCCAAAAATCTAATTTGCTCGGCATTTATATCATCTTCAACTTGAACAAGGTTGACTTTTTCCTTTTGTCCCAATTTTTTTCTTGCACCATCAATTGTGAAACCATCCAGTTTAACTAATTGATAAATCTTGTTAATTTTTTCAATCTCTTTAACCGTGAATAATCGGTTTCCTTTTTTCGTTTTTTTTGCGATTTCAAAACCAAATTCTTTTTCCCAAAACCTTATCAGTGAAGCATTTACCCCAAACATTCTTGAGACTTCCCCTATGGAGTAATACAATTTGTTAAGTTGTTGTAAATCAATTAGTGGCATTACATGAGTTGCTTTTCTTCTCGAAAATAGTTATAATTTTGCAACCGCTATGAGAAAAGCATCTGTAAGATATAGTTTTTTGATAACTTTTTTCATGTTGTGTTCATTAATAAGTTGGTCACAGCAGTTAGTGGGCGATAGTGTCCCAAAAGTTGACTCAACCAAAAGAAACCCACCGAATGATAAAGCTGAGGCACTTATTAACTATGCAAAATCGTTTTTAGGTGTACCGTATCGATATGGAGGAACCACACCTTCGGGTTTTGATTGTTCGGGTTTTATAAATTATGTTTTTCGAAATTTTGGTTTTTCTTTGGTTAGAACGAGCTACGGTTTAGCGGAATTAGGACAAACTGTTTCATTATCTGAAATTCAACCTGGTGATTTGATGTTTTTTAAAGGAAGTAATGCTAATTCATCTTCTGTAGGGCATGTGGCACTTGTTATTGAAGTGGCCAACGGAGATATTCGCTTCATTCACTCTGCAGGAAATGCTGTAAGAATAGATAACTTTAGAAAAAGTAGATACTATATACAGCGTTATGTCAAAACCAAGCGCTTAGATTATGGTGGCAATAAGTAATTCGTCACATGGAAATTAACACTACTCAATCTAAACGTTATTGGTTGTTTATAATTCTTTCGGGGTTGTTTATTACAAATGCCGTCACGGCAGAATTGATAAGTAATAAACTAATTGAAATTCCTCTAACCTTCTCTATTGGTGGTTCAACTTTTGGTCCATTTACGACGATTGTTGGAATTTTACCTTGGCCGATTGTTTTTCTATTAACTGATTTGCTTAATGAGTTTTATGGAAAAAAAGCCGTACAAAGGCTTTCATGGATAACTTCTGGATTAATTGGGTATTGTTTCATTATCGTTGGAATTTCATTAGCTATTCCTGCTGTTGAAATTCCAAATTCATCGCTTGCGGATAATAGATCCTTCACCTTAGTTTTTGGTCAAGCTCAAATGGTGATTATTGGAAGTATTCTAGCTTTCTTAACTTCTCAGTTGCTCGATGCAATCGTTTTTGAAAAAATAAAGAATAGAACAGGTAATAGATTTATTTGGTTGCGAAGTACAGGAAGTACGGTATTATCACAGTTAATTGATTCATATATTGTCTTATATATTGGTTTTGTATTACCTGGAGCACTTACAATTGAGCAGTTTTTGACACTCGCTCCAACTAATTATATTTTAAAGCTGTTGATCGCTATTTCGCTTACTCCATTGATTTATGTTGGACATTATGTAATAAGAAAATATCTTTCCGAAAAAGAACTTTCTAATTAGCCGACTTTAATCGATAGCTTAAATAAATTAGTGCTGAAATTACAAGTGTGATTCCTACGAAAAGAGAATGCTGAATTGAGTGAGAGGATCCGTTGTGAAATAAAAGGGTAGAAGCGCTTCCTATCATAACTCCTAATTCAAGCGCTATGAAAACTGTTCCGGCACCTACGCCTCTTCTATTTTTGGGTGATAAGTCTGCAGTCCAAGCAAATAATGTTGGACTAGATATTCCTGTACCTATTCCAAAAATGAGCGCCGAACTTATAAAACATGCTATATTGTTTGTATAAAACAATAATGCAATACTAAGTAATAAAAAACAACACGCAATTATCATTGCTAATTCACGTTTATAGTTTTCAAAAAATTTACCGTAAAATAGCCTTATGAGAATTGTTGGTATAGCATAAATACCTAAATACAAGCCTTTCATTTCGATTCCTAGGTTTTCAGAAATATCAGGTGTTAAAACAAATAAGAAACCGGAAATTGGCGCAGTTAGAACCATTGTTATTGCGGCTGGAATTACTTTTTTTTCGTATAGATCGATTCGGCGAATTTTTAATAAATTCCATGAGAAAATTTGAGGTGAACCAAGTGTTTCTTTAATTTTAAAGGTTAAAAGGAACGAAAGACTAGAAAGTAATGCGGCGACGAAAAAAAGAAAATTAAATCCACCAAGTTGATAAATAAAAGACCCTAATCCTTGCCCTATGCCAATACCCAGTGAAATAAAGGTGCCCCAAATCCCCATTGCATGCCCACGTTTACTTTCGGGTATAATATCAGTTACTAATGCTGTTGCTCCAGTGGGGGTGAATCCCGCAGCTAGGCCATGAAAAAAACGTAATGTTAGAAATAAGGGAACAGACAAAAATAAAGGATAGAAAAGCGATGCGAGCACAGAAATAAAAACCCCAAAATAAATAATTTTTTTTCGTCCGATTAAGTCAGAAAGTTTGCCCGAAATTGGTCGAGAGAGTAGTGCGCTAATAGAAAATAAAGTAATTATTAATCCTTTATTAGATTCGCCTCCTAATTGGGAAATAAATGAGTTCATTTCTGGAAGAATCAAATTAAACCCGAGAATAAAAAAGAATANNCCGAGTGATTCTTGCATGCCCAAAAGTACAATTTTATTTTAAGGAACTTTTTGAGAAATTAGTTGTTCCAAGAGCATGAAATATTTTGTATTGATCCTTTCCTTCACTGTGTTTATCTCCTGTGCTCAAAACAGTAAACATCAAGCAGTTTCGAAATCTAATCCTACTGGCTCTTCGAGTGATAAAAATCAGTTCAATGGTAGAGCTCTTCCTGAGAACGTCTGTTATGTTGTGCGTGATGGTGGGACAGAGCGTCCCTTTACAGGTAAATATTGGAATCATCATGAAAAAGGAATGTATGCCTGTGTAGCTTGTGATGAACTACTTTTTTCAAGTGAAACGAAATACGATTCTGGTTCTGGTTGGCCAAGTTTTTATGATGTGTTAACCCAAGGAAAGGTTAATAAAATAGAAGATTACGAACTGGGTGTACTGAGATTAGAAATTCGATGTGCAAAGTGTGATGCTCATCTTGGGCATGTTTTCGATGATGGACCAGTTCCGACAGGAAAACGTTACTGTGTAAATTCAGCATCTTTACTTTTTGTTCCAAAATAAATACTTTTAACGAATGAAAAAAGAGTCGACATTAGGCGCAGGGTGTTTTTGGTGCATTGAGGCATGTTTCAAAGACATTAAAGGAGTTATTGAAGTTGAGCCAGGTTATGCTGGTGGACACGTGGAGAATCCAACTTATGAACACGTGTGCTCAGGAAGTACAGGCCATGCTGAAGTAGCAAGAATTTTCTATGACGATGAAATTATTCGTTACGATAAAATTTTGGAGTTGTTTTGGTTTCTACACGACCCAACACAATTGAATAAACAAGGAAACGACATTGGAACACAATATAGATCCGTAATTTTTTATCACGATATGCAGCAAAAAGAAATAGCTGAAAATGTAAAAAAAATGTTAGATGAAAATAAAGTATGGAGCAAACCTATCGTCACGGAGATAGCACCGATTACTGCCTATTTTCGTGCCGAAGACTATCATGTTAATTACTTCAAGCGTAATCCTTCAAATCTTTACTGTCAGGCAGTAGTGAGGCCGAAAGTGGAAAAATTCAAGAAAGTTTTTGAAAGTTTATTAAAATAAAAAAAGGGAACGAAGTCCCTTCCATTACCTGATTAATGTAACGTGTCCGACTGCTGTTTGCTTTTCGTCGTTTTGAAGCCTTTTGAATTTAATTTTCCAAGTGTAAACACCATCTGGACATTTTCTTCCATTGAAATAGGTGCCATCCCAACCAATATTTACATCATGGCTTTCCCATATTAGTTCTCCCCATCGGTCAAATATCACAAGTTCAAATGAATATGGATCATAACCACTGAAGAAAGTTACTTCCCAGTTCTGATTAAATTGATCATTGTCTGGTGTAAATGTATTCGGAACCCAATAAATGAGGTC
>DORI01000105.1:5524-15766 GCA_003512365.1 Crocinitomicaceae bacterium
ATGAGGTCAGACTCTGGTATACAATCCTCCTCAACAGTTACTACTAAAGTATCTGTTGCTGTGCACCCTGCATTTGTATTTCCTTGAACAATAAATTCTGTTTGACCAACACCAGGTAAATACGGAACCCCATTAATTAATCCGTTATTCCAAGTGTAATAGAGCGCTCCTTGACCAGATAATAAAATACTTGATCCAAGACAAACTGTTTGATCAGGGCCGGCAGAAACAATTGGAATATCTTCCAATGTAATTGTAAATATTTCAATTCCTGGGCAATTATTACTGGGTGAAGTATAGGTTATTGTATGTGTTCCGGCACTTGAATTAGATAAATCAATTGCTCCTGTATTTGCGTTAATAAATAAGCCATTGCTGGCGGTAAATGACCCTCCGGAAATACCAGTTATTACAGGTAAAGGATCATTATCAGTAATACAGAATAAATTGTCAGGATAACTAAAATCAGCATTTTCAGGACCAATGAAGTTGCCCTGAACAGTAACTGGACATCCATTAGCATCTTCAACTTGGAATGAATAGGGACCTGTTTGCAATCCACCAATTGTAATTGTTCCACCATTAAGAGAAGAAGAATTAACCGCTTGTGCTGTGAATGGAGTTAAACTTCCCGGGACAACACTGAAATTGGTACCGTTCAATTGAGCTGCTCCTCCCGAGATATTAGCACTGACTGTTCCATTCGGACAATTTTGTACTTGAGTGAAGGTAATATCAGGTAAATATTGAATGGCAAACGTGGAACCCAATTCAAAACAATCAAGATCTGGAAGTGTTACATAACTGTATAGCCCATCCTGAATACTGTACATAGTTAGCGGTACAAAATAAACTACGTTATTTGAAAAAGTTCCCGGAGGAAAACTATTAATTAAACTTAAGTCGTTAACATCAGCAAGGTTTTGAGTATTGGAGACTACACCCATTAAACATGGGTCGTCATTAATTTCTAATCCAGTTGCCGCGGATTGGTTGGGATTAAGTGAAACAGATGGAGGGCATGAATAGATTAACCAAACTATCCCCGGGTCATAAATTGGTGCGTTCGGATCATAATTAGGTGCGTTCGGATCAGTCGCTCCAATGATCTCAGCAGGCGGAGTCCAGTTGTTGTTCGAAACTATTGTTAGATTATCACCAAAACAAAGCATATTTTGGGAATTTGTGTTTCCAGATAAAGATGATGAGTACGTGCCGACCTCGGCTGAGCATCCACAACTCGGTGGCGCTTGATAGCTCGTTGTACTTGTACAGGTAGGACTTGATGAAAAAGTAGCAGAGACACTACAATTATTTCCGTCGGCATTTAAATTTGTAAATGAGTAGCTTAATGGTGATGTAAATGGAGCATTAAAGGTTTGATTACCACCACAAGAGCCGGTTATAGTTAAAGTACCAGTTGATGGAGGATTAGTAAAACTTATTTGACCATCCACAGAGTAAAGGTTCCCAGAACAATTCGATTGTACCGCGGTCAATCCTGTAATATTGCAAGGATTTGAACAACTCGACGGCGCATTGTAGGTTTGAATAGTGTTACATGTTGGAAAGTTCGAGAAAGTTGCCGAAATACTACAACTCGATCCGTTTGCAGGTAAACCTGAAAAAGAGTAGGGAATATTTGTAAATGGTGCGTTAAATGTTTGAGATCCACCACAACTGTTCGTGATTGTTAATGTTCCATTGTTAGGAACCGATGCGCCGGATCCTGAGGTAACTGTCAGATTACCACTAACGGAATAAGTATTGTTGATACAGGATCCTAAATTAACTGCCAAATTTACACCACAAGTGAAAGAACAATCTGCAGATCCAGTTCCACTTGTTTGTGAGAATGTAATTGTACCAGTTTCATTTGAATAGTTCGTAATTAATAGAATATAAATTTGCCCTATTTGAGCATTAGAAATATTTGCAGTTTCTTGAGCAGCAGTGGAATAGCTGCAATCTATTGGGTTTCCAGTTGGAAAAGGACTACCACAGCCTGCAGCTAATGACGAATAAGGGCCCCATAAAGCAAAATCAACATCCAAACCTGCTCCTGATGTTGAAGTCTGACTTATGTTAAAACCCATTGGTCCGTTTTGGTCCACTTCCATGTAATACCATGCAGGATTAGGAGTAGATCCGAGACAATCAACAGAACCGAGATTAGCTACATTTGTACTATTGTTAAACGTGTAGTTTGTTCCTGTACAAAACGGGTCAGCTCCTAAACAGCCCTGTGCGAGAATATTTTGCTGTTCAAAAAAAGAAATCGCAAAACTTAAAATCAGTAATAACCGAGACATATTCACTCTTATTTTTCAAACTTATACCAATATTCTTGCTTAATGAGCATTTTGTTATTCTTTGCCCATTGTTTCGCAATTAATTTGTTTTCGTCATAAGACTTAAATTTATCGTACTTAGGAAAACTAGAAGGTATTTGTCCAGAATGAAAAAATGTCTTTAACTTCTCTGGTTGTACAACATACTCACTATAATATTTACCACCGTTATTTCCATGATGTTTTTGAGTTTTTAAAGAACTTTTTGGTGAAACCTTTAGTTGAGCAATATATGAATTACATAAAAAAAGTAACACAAAGACGAGAATAGACTTCATAGTTTGATTTTAATTTAAATTTGTAACGATAAAATTATAAAAAAGTTGCCAGTGTGAATTTACATTTTTATTTTCAACCCTTTATGTTTTCTATTAACTTATTAAATGAAATTTATTTAATTTAATTGTTTAAGCGTGAGTATTGAAATTTCTCATATTACTTATTATTTACCACCAGGAAAGTTAACAAATTTTCAACTTTCAAAAATATACCAAAAGTCGATTAATGAAATTTTCAAGTCAACGGGAATAAAAACAAGGAGAATTCGAAGTGAAAATCAAATAGGATCAGATCTGGGATTTCTTGCTGCAAAGCGATTACTTTCAAATTTCCCTGAATTAAAAAAGAAAATAGATTTATTGATTTTTTGTACCGAAGGTATTGATTACAAAGCCCCTACCACTTCGAGCACCTTACATTTCAAGTTAGGTCTCGAGCAAAATTGTGCATGCATAGATATGCCAATGGGGTGTGCCGGTTTTGTATATGGACTAAGTCTGGCAAAATCGTTTATATTGAGTGAGGACGCAACATGTGTCTTGTTCATTACTGCTGATATCCCAAGCTCTGTTATACATTCGGATGATTTTGAAATGCGCGCAATATTCGGAGATGCCGGCGTTGCAACAATTGTTGAAAAATCGGTTCGCGGTAAAATTGGGCGATTTGTGTTCGGAACAGATGGTGCCGGAGCAGAGAACTTAATTGTTCGCGAAGGATCAACACGAAAACCGATTGATGAAAATTGGCTATCAAAATACAGTAATGAAACAGATTCTTTAGCACACGGCCGAATGCATATGAATGGACTCGAAATTGCTCGTTTTTCTCTTCAGAAAGTGCCTACTCTTTTGGAAAATGTTTTGTATAGAAATGAACTTTCATTTGAGCAAATTGATCTCTTTGTTTTTCATCAAGCTAGTGACTTTATATTGAAAGCCTTGAAACGAAAGTGTAAAATACCTGATGATAAATTTTATACTTACTTTGAAAATATAGGGAATACAGTTTCTTGTTCAATTCCAATAGCATTATACCATGCAGAACAGGAAGGCAAACTAAAAAGAGGTGATAAGGTGATGATTTTGGGTTTTGGTGTGGGATATTCTTGGGCAGGAACAATTATCGAATATTAAATTTGTACATTTGATTATGGATATTCAAGAACTTATCAATCACATTGAAATCGAATTCGATGATCTTCAAAAAGGTCCACTGTATCCGGATACTTCGATCAGGGAAATAGAAGGATGGAGTAGCATGCATGCACTTCTTTTAATAGCACTTATTGATAATCACTACGATGTTTTACTAACCGGGGAAGAATTGAAAAATGCGTTAACAGTGCAGGATATTTACGAGGTAATTTCCAAAAGGAAAGCTTAGTGGCAAAATTTGCAATAGATAAGATTAAAATAGAAGCTATTTATTCATGTGTTCCATCACAGAAAATAAAAACGAGTGAATATTCGCTCTTCTCAAATTATGAGTGTTTACTTTTTGAGAAAACAACGGGTATAAAAGAAAGACGAGTAGCTTCGAAAGATTTGACTTGCTCAGATTTGTGCTTTAAGGCAGCAGAAAGTTTATTGACTGATTTGAAGATTGATAGGGAAGAAATAGATGTGCTAATTTTTGTTTCACAGTCACCAGATTATTTTCTTCCCGCAACTGCCATTATTCTTCAAGAAAAATTAGGACTTGCAAAGAACTGTATGGCTTTCGATATTAATCTCGGTTGTTCGGGTTATGTTTACGGTCTCTCTGTACTATCAAGTTTATTGAAATCCGGACTGAAAAAAGGACTTTTATTAGCAGGAGATAAATCCACAATATCAACTTCGTTTAATGATAAGTCCACCTATCCACTTTTTGGTGATGCAGGTTCAGCAACCTTGCTTTCGTTTGATAAGATTTCTGAGCCCATGTTTTTTGATTTACACTCTGACGGAAGCGGAAAAGATGCAATTATTATTGAATACGGACATTCGCGATTTCCTTATAATACATTTAATGACGAGGAAAGAGAATATGAACCGGGAATTAAACGATCTCGAAATCACCTGGCTCTAGACGGAATGAAAGTTTTTAATTTTGCTTTAAAAGAAGTAGCCAAGTCAATTGATGAATGCCTTCAATTTGCTAAAAATGAAAAAGAATCCGTGGATTTTTTTGTTCTACATCAAGCAAATAAACTTATTAACGATTCGGTTCGAAAAAAAATGAAATTAGCGGAAGATAAATTCCCAATGTCAATTGATAATTTCGGAAACACGAGTTCTGCATCTATTCCACTAACAATTTGTACTTCATTAAAAAATCAGATTGAAAACAAAGAATTAACCTTGTTACTCAGTGGATTCGGTGTAGGTTTATCTTGGGCAAATGTTTTATTGAAAATGGGACCAATTCCTGTAAAATGTATCGATTATGATTGATCTATCAACTAAATGTGTTTTGGTTACCGGTGCCACCGGCGGAATAGGAAAAGAAATTGTTACGACTTGCCTTTCTCTCGGTGCAAAAGTTATAGCCACAGGTAGAAATATTGAAAAACTTGAAGAGATCAAATCAAATAATAATTTATTGATAATTAAATGTGATTTGACAAATCCTGAAGAGGTTGATCACTTGTTAATCCATATTGACAGTTTGGATGGTGTTGTTCATTGTGCAGGAAAAATTTTTCCTTATCCTATTAAGTTCATTAAAGAAAAACATATTCATGAGGTCTACTCAGTAAATACGGAAACAATCATTACGCTTACTTCTCAGCTATTTCAAAGAAAATTGATATCAAAAAAAGCGTCATTGATTTTTATGTCTTCAATTTCCGTTCAACATCCATACATGGGAGGGAGTTTATACGTGTCATCCAAAGCTGCAATCGAAGCATTTTCAAGATCTGTTGCATTGGAATTTGCGACGGATGGAATACGCTCAAATTGCATTGCACCAGCGTTAGTTCAAACGGAAATATACGAACAAACCATGAATGCCTATACCGAAGACCAATGGGATAAAATAATAAGTCAATATCCTTTAGGAATCGGTAAACCAAAAGACGTGGCGAATCTTGCTGTTTTTCTATTAAGTGATTTGAGTTCGTGGATTACGGGAAATATAATACCAATGGACGGTGGACTCCTTTTAAATAGTAATCGCTAAAATTTAGTGCGATTCGGGTGCAAGCCTGAGAACAATTCCATCAATTGATTCGTCTAAATGAATCTGACAACCCAAACGAGAATTTGATTTAACAAAAAAAGCTTGGTCAAGCATATCCAATTCGGCGTCACTTTGTGCTGGTAAATTTGTTTCCGATTCTAAATAGCATTGGCACGTTGCGCACATAGCCATTCCACCACATTCTCCTAAAACGGGGAGTTCATAGGCTTTGCATAGCTCCATGATGTTCATATTCATATCAGTAGGACCAACTAAATCGTGAGAGTTTCCCTCTCTGTCTATAATTGTGACTTTTATTTCGTTCATTTAATGATGAATTAATTGCGAATTCTTAAGGTACTGAAACCATCATAAAGTGTTTGGTATTGCCTTAAACCTATGTTTGCATTACTAATTGGGCTTCCGTCATACAAAGAGAAAGTGGAGTTGTTGCAAGTGTCTTTCAGCACGAGGAAATTCTCGTTATCTGGAAATAAAGGCAAAAAGCAATTTCCTTCTAAATCGCTTGGAGAATGTCTATCAAAGGCTACAAATTCGTCAATTGATCTTCGGTATACAATCAGCCCTCTTGATCCGTATCCTTCTACATAACACCAACCTCCTACGCCCGCAAGTGAATTGTAGGAAGGTAAATTTATGTCAATAACAACGTCAAATGGAAAATTTGGAACGGGATTTTGTTGGTTTTTGAAACAACCTGAAAATGCAAGTAAAGTAATCAATAGTAGAAAAACGCGTTTCATTCTGTAAATTTACAAATCTTCTTCCTACTACAAGTGTTTAAAACTATCCAAATTTTCCTGTTTTTACTTTTGTTTTCATGTACTTCCCATGAAAATACACAACGAAATAATCAAAAAGCTATGCGTGAAACAAAAAAGGAATTAAAAAAAACTCAAAAATCGAAAAAGAAATACATCAAAAAACGTTACCGCTTACATAGGAAAAATCAGTCGAAAGAAATGAGAAAGAAAATGCGAAAAGACCGAAGAAGGATGATTAGAGATAGAAGAAGATACAATTAGAATTATGATTTTTTTACAATAGCCTTTCCCATTTTAACATGAGTTGATCCAAGTATCTTTTTTTATCTTCGTACAAAGATAAATTGGAGAAATAAGTTTGCGAATTATAATCCGAATTTGCAAGATCTTCCTCTACCTTCTTTATTTCGTCTTCTAAAGAAGTTATTTCTTTTTCAAGTCGTTGAAGTTCCTTTTGATTATTTTGTTTTTTATCGTCAGCCTTTTCAATTGGTTTTTGTTTTTCAACCACGATTATTTTGGCTGTTTCTTTTGTCTTTTGATCTTTCACTCCATTTGGCTTCTCTTTCATTTTGTATGAAAGGTATTCATTCAACGTAAAGTGATGTATTTTTAATGATTGGTGTTCTATATCCCAAATTCTATTGGTTAATCCATCAACAAATTCTCTGTCGTGTGATACAATGATAAAAGTACCCTCATAATTTAACAAAGCTTTTTTAAGGACTTGTTTACTTTGTATGTCTAAGTGATTCGTGGGCTCATCGAGTATTAGAAAATTAGAAGGACTTAATAATAATTGACACAATGCTAATCGGGTACGCTCTCCACCGCTTAAAACACTTACTTTTTTATCTGTGTCTTCTCCTGAGAATAAGAACGTCCCTAAAATTGATCTTAAATCTTTTCGAATATCGCCGACAGCAATATCATCAACAGTTTCCATGACTGTCTTATTTACATCTAATTTCTCGGCTTGATCTTGGGCGAAATACGTAACATTTACATTATGACCATATTGCACTTCTCCTTTAAAATCTATTTTTTTTGTAATTGTTTTAAGCAAAGTTGATTTTCCTACGCCATTAGGACCTAATAATGCAATTTTCTCTCCTCTTCCCACGGTGATATTCAAATTGGAAAATAGCAAATTATCTCCGTAGGATTTTTCCACTCCTTCTAGTGATAGCACCCATTTTCCCGGTTGAACGCTTAAAGGGAAGGTAATTTTGATTCCTGAGACTACGTCTTTTTCAATTTCAATCCGCTCTGTTTTTTCAAGCTTTTTTATTAATGATTGTGCAAATGCTGCCTTGGAACTCTTTGCTCTAAACTTGTTTATAAGCTCTTCCGTGTGTTTTATGTCGCGGTCTTGTTGCTTTTTAGCTGCTTGAGTGCGTTCTAGCTCTTCTGCTCTTCTTTCTTTGTAAAGCGAGTAGGGAAATGGAAAATCTAGTATTTTCCCAAGACTTATCTCCAAAGTTCTCTTGGTAACATTATCTAAAAAAAGCCGGTCGTGCGAAATGATGATTACCGCTCCTTCAAATTTTTGCAAATAAGATTCTAACCAACTGATGGATATGATATCTAAATGATTCGTAGGCTCATCTAATAGAATAATGTCTGGATCATTCAATAATATCCGAGCTAATTCAGCGCGCATTTTCCATCCCCCCGAAAAGGTATCCATCGCTTTTTCAAAATCAGAATCTTTAAATCCGAGTCCTTTTAATGTTTCTGAGATTCGCTCCTCCCAACTAAAACCTTCTATAACTTGAAACTCGTGATTTAAATCACTCATTTCATCCAGAAGACCCAAGTAACCTGCTGACTCGTAATCTGTACGAGTTACAAGTTGGGTGTTAATTTCTTCTAATCTTGTTCGAATATGATTCAACTGGGCATTCGATTCGTCTAGAAATTTAAATAACGACGATTTTGTATCGATTATGATATCCTGGGTGAGATGTCCAATTTTTGTTTCCTTAGGTAAATGTATACTTCCTTCTGAAGGCCTTATCTGTTGGGAGATTAATTTTAAAAGTGTAGATTTACCTGCACCATTTTTTCCAACTAATCCAATCTTTTCTCCTCTATTTATTTGAAGACTTACTTGCTGGAAGAGAAATCCTTGTGGTAAGTAATAACTTAGCTTTTCAAAATTAATCATGTGCAAAATTAATCTTCCATAAAGTATTTTCAATACTATTCTTAATAACTTTTATTTCACAAAAATTCACAATTAACAACATTTGTTATTTATTGATGTTATATTAGTAAAATAATTATTACATACAGATGGGTAGACCAGCTACAAGACCAGCCAAACTTAAGAACGGATTTTACATTGAGGTTAAATCACAAGGATCTTCATCAATTTTAATCAGAAGAGACACTAAAGAGCAAATGTTAATTGCTGCCGAAGACTATTCTCGTACCAAAGAAGTTACCATTAAAGGTGAAATGTTTAATGATAAATGGATTGCGGATTAAGTTTTGACGATGCGACGTTATTATTTTTTTCCAATTCTATCAATAATTTCATTTCTTTTAATTCTTGTGCCCGTTGGAATTTATTTCAATAATGTTTCGCTAGCTAAAATTTCTGGCGTTCTCACTTTATTAATAACCATAATTTCTATTAGGTTTTGGTTTCATGTTCTTCGTTCGAACAGTAATAGAAGTCCTGTAGTAAAACTCTCTATCAACGATTTGTATTCATTAAAAAGAACCTTTTCATTTTTAAAGAATTGGAGTTCTGAATCTCAGGCTATCTTGCAAGGTAGAATAGGTGTCGCTTTATCGGAAGTTCGTTTTTTAGTAAACGGTGGTGATGTTTCACGAGAGGACGCAATTAATTTTTCCTTCATTATTGCATTAAAATATTTGAATGAAGACATTTTACCTATTTCTAAGTATACAGTTTCTGGTGAGGCCTTAACAGCGTCAATTCAGTTACTACAAAGTAAAACTAATCTAACCTTTGAGGAATGTATCGCGATTTGTGCAGACGCAAACATTGTAGAGGTCATTCCTAATAGTTGAATTTTCAGTTAGTTGAAAAAAATCTTTTAGTTTTTCAAAAAAAACTTTCAAAAAGTTATTGTTAGGAAAGAATAAGTATGTATCTTTGCACCCCGCAAATGAGGAAAACATCGGTTTTTGGAGATTAAGGAAGGTAAGTGTATGGTGTGTTTGTGAGGTAAAGATGTAACATATTGAGAGGTATTTTACAAAACAAGAAGAAGTTCTTTGATTTATTGAGAAATAAGGAAACAGCGTTTTAAGAAAGAAACGACATCTCGAGCTCTTAAGATTCGAAGTTATTATACAACGGAGAGTTTGATCCTGGCTCAGGATGAACGCTAGCGGCAGGCCTAACACATGCAAGTCGAGGGGCAGCACGGATTAGTTTACTAATTGGGTGGCGACCGGCGCACGGGTGCGTAACGCGTATGCAACCTACCTTGTACTGGGGTATAGCCCGGAGAAATTCGGATTAATCCCCCATAGTATTAAATAAC
Source organism: Crocinitomicaceae bacterium (assembly GCA_003512365.1). Taxonomy (GTDB): domain Bacteria; phylum Bacteroidota; class Bacteroidia; order Flavobacteriales_D; family Crocinitomicaceae; genus UBA952. The sequence continues at coordinate 15,632 of DORI01000105.1, forward strand.
CGCATGGTTGAATAATTAAAGGTTACGGTACAAGATGGGCATGCGTCCTATTAGCTAGATGGTGAGGTAACGGCTCACCATGGCGACGATAGGTAGGGGGCCTGAGAGGGTGGTCCCCCACACTGGTACTGAGAC
>DORI01000072.1:0-540 GCA_003512365.1 Crocinitomicaceae bacterium
CCATTCAAGCATTTTGTAATACAGAATTAGATCAAGATAAGTTAATTTCATATTGCCGCGCGATTCAAAATATATCGGTTATTAAGCGAATTGCGTTTTTGGGTGAATTTGTAGAAAAAAAGAAATTTGGCCGTTTTTTGAAATATGCCGAAAAAGAAGTCAATGCTAGATATGTTTTTTTAGATCCCTTTGGTTCTGACAAAGGAGCATTTAATAGTAAATGGAAATTACGCATGAATATTTCGGAAGAAGAAATTAAATCAATTTGTAATAAAAGTTATTGATGATAAAAAAGAAGGAAGTTGAACAGAAAGCCGAATTATTAAATGTTCCAAAATCAACCATTGACAAGGATTGGGTTTTAGGACATTTTTTAGACGCAATATACAGCATTCCGATTTGTAGAGATTCATTAATATTCAAAGGAGGAACCTGTTTGAGAAAATGTTATTTCTCAGATTATCGTTTTTCAGAAGATTTGGATTTCACTTCAATTAATAACAATTTTATTTTCGACAAGAAACTACTCAAACAAATCAC
>DORI01000072.1:585-4759 GCA_003512365.1 Crocinitomicaceae bacterium
ACAGAAAGAACGGAAATACCACTTCATATTAATGAACTAACGGAATTAAAATCAAATGACCTCTTGATGGGATTTAGGGCGACAATCAAATTCTGGGGAGCAGATCATCCAGCAAATCAAGCCCCACCATCACCAGATCGTTGGAATACCAGTATTAAGATTGAAATTATCTTATTTGAAAAAATGATTTTCCCTTCTGAAAACAAAGAAGTGTTTCACGAATATTCCGATGGTCTTTCCGAAAATCCGTTTGTTGTTCGTTGTTATTCATTGAAAGAAGTTTTATCGGAAAAATTAAGAGCTTTAATTCAACGCTCTTATACAGCCCCAAGAGATTACTATGACATTTGGCATTTATCAAATTCGCAAGAAATTAAAAACTGGGACGAAATAATAGATGCGTTTAAACAAAAAATGGAATTTAAAAATATACCATTTGAAGGTGTTCATCAAATGGTAAATGAAAATAATGATAAACGAGTAGGAACAGCCTTGAAAAATAGCCTGGCGCATCAAATACCTGGAGGACTTTCTATTTCATATGAAGAAGTGAGAAACTATCTATTTATTTTGCTTAGTCGTATTTTTCAAAAATAAATCAATCTTGATTTTTAGCCTACACCCCAAATTGTGATTTTAATTTTCAACTTCATTCCGCCAAAAGCGTAGCCTTTTTATCAATTTAAGTATAAAATAAGGGTGTTACCCCGACAAACTTAAAAATGTGAGAAAATGAAGGTGTTATATGTTATAGTTAGCAGTGTAATAGTACAAAAAACTGACAGGCAAACAATGAACAATAGATTTTTCATTCACTAACTATTTTACTAAAAAATAACGAATTTATGTAACTCCTGCATGTCTTCAAGATAAAATCGATGTTATAGTAAGAATAAAATATTTTAAATAATAATTCATTCAATAACGATAATTTTTTGGTTTTAGATATCATAGTTATTTAAAGAAATAATTCTGTTATTTACTAAAATAAAACCGANNGAACCGAATTAAAAACAGAAAATCAATTAAATTATTTTTAAAAATAACTTGAAAATTAAAAATACTTTTTTTTCTTTTTAAACCATTATTATTTCTTTTGTCGTTTTTCGGAATAATATCATGGTAATCAAATGAAACCTTAATTTCAGTTGAAAAAAAAATTTGGGATTGTATTTCACGTAAGGAATGGTCAAGGGATATTCATCTTTGAGGAGCAAATCCTATTAATAAGTTTATTTTCATTAATCACAATTATTTAATAAAATAATAACTTCTGCTCATCAAAATTGAAGTGAAAAATCGAATTTCCAGTTTACACATTTTGATAAAAACAATCGTAATCAACATAAACGAGCGTAATTACCAGAAACAATCGTAAACGATCGTATTTGGTCGTATTTACTCAAAATCAATTAATTACAAGCAATTGTTTACGATCGTAATTATTTTTAAAAAATGTAAAAAGCTTTAAGTGATTATTTAAAAAAATAATTTCTGAAAAAAGTGGTTATTTAATAAAATAAATTTGGTTCCTACTTGGTTGAGGCGATTGAAGCTTGTTTATTGGTATTTTAATACCAATAAATGTTTGATTTATTCTCATACGTTCAGTTCGTTTTTACAACTATTTCAAAAATCATCTTAATATAATTTTCAGGTAATACCCTTAAATATAATTTGTTTATTTCAGGTAATAACCTTAATTTTGTTTTGTAATTTTAGGTTATAGCCTTATGAAAAGCAATAAACAGCATCTACTAATACAGCAAACTGACAAGAAGTTAGATACTTTCAAGAACTTGAAAGGCATTGTCGTTCCATCAAAAGGATGGATAAACACATTTCGAAATTCGTTAAAAATGTCTTTGCGTCAATTAGGCGATCGATTGCATATTTCACCACAAAGCGTTAAAGAAATTGAGGAGCGAGAGGTAAATGGCACCATTACACTTAATTCTTTGCATGATGCCGCCAAGGCCATGGATATGAAATTGGTTTATGGTTTTGTTTCTAAACATGAATCGTTGGAACAAATGATTGAAAAAAGAGCAAGAGAATTAGCCACCGAAATTGTAATGCGAACACATGCCACAATGACGTTGGAGGATCAGCAAAATTCCAAGGAACGCATCGAACAAGCAATAGAACAGAAAACAGCGGAAATTAAATTTGAAATGCCAAAATATTTATGGGATTAGCGATTAATTATATTGATGGGCAAACTCCTTTAAGCGAGGAAGAAAAAGATGGATTGAAAATACCATCAATAACTACTCGAGAAGAGTTGGATGAATTTGAGCAACTAAATGTTGAGAAGGCAATTCAATGGACATTTGGGAAGAAAATCAAAGCCGAAGAATTGCTTTCCGAAAAGTTTATCAAGGATTTGCATAAACGCATGTATGGGGAGGTGTGGAAATGGGCGGGCTCATTCAGAAATTCAGAAAAGAATATAGGGATAAAGAGTTATTTAATTCCAGTGCAACTGAAGCAACTGTTGGACGATGCTCAATTTTGGTTTCAGAATAATACTTTTCCACCTGTCGAAATTGCAATTCGGTTCAAACATGAATTGGTAAGCATTCATTGTTTTCCCAATGGAAATGGAAGGCATTCAAGATTGATGGCTGATTTGATAATGGAAAAACTATTTGGAGAACAATTTCTCTCATGGGGTAGTTCCAATTTGGTTAATGTGACCGATAAAAGAAAAGAGTATATCTCGGCATTGAAGCTGGCAGATAAACGTCAAATTGAACCGCTCATTTCATTTGCCAAATCTTAGTTGACTCAAACGATTTTATGGAAATTATTTAGACTCATAAATCGCTTTATAAAGTATGCTCAATTTGTTCAAATCCTCCAAAAAGGGGTTCGAAAAAATGTCAGATAAGACCACTCTAATAGAGTTCTAAATATTTGTTTTTCAATATACTAGAACTCTATTTTTTTTATTTTGTAAAAACAAAAATAAAAACATTTGTTTTTCATTAGTTCTTCCAAAAAAAATAACAGAAGACCACTACCCAATCTCTTCCATAACATTTCCCATCGGTCGCTCTGCTTTCATTCTTCGATTCCTTTTCTCGAATTATAGTATATCGTCTTAATTGGATGATCGCATTAATTCGATTTTAAGTGGTCAACTTGAGCGGATTTCCCAGTTTTTATCCAAATAGTCGAGAAAACTTCGAGTCATATGCCAATATTTATCTAGTTGGAATTGACATCATCTGTTAGCAAAAGACATTATTTCATGATTTTACTATTGGCATAACAATTGGCACAATAGTGAACCTTCGAATTAAACAGAATTTATTTCGTCCTTGGAATAATTCACTGACAATTTGACGCAAAAAAAATAAATAATTTATGAGTGAACTTTTTGATGCCGCATTTTTAAATGTACACGCAATGGATTCAGATGCAGAATTTATTCCTTTGATCACTGCCGAGGAAGAGGAAAATATCAATAAACAAAAATTCCCGACAGAATTACCAATTTTACCACTTCGGAACAATGTTCTCTTTCCCGGAGTAGTAATTCCAATAACTGTTGGTCGCGACAAATCGATTAAATTGATTCAAGAGGCCAATAAAGGCAATAAAATAATCGGTGTGGTATCACAGCGCGACCAAGATCAGGAATCACCAGAATTCAACGATCTTCATGAAATTGGAACGGTTGCTCAAATTATTCGTTTACTAAAAATGCCGGATGGCAGCTCGACTGTTATTATCCAAGGAAAAAGAAGGTTTCGAATTACCACCCCTCTTCAAACTGAACCTTACATGAGGGCTACAGTTGAAATATTAAAGGAAACTCCAGTTGATAAAAAGGACAAAGAACTTGATGTAATGTTCAAAACAATTAAGGACTTAGCATTGCAAATAATTCGTGATAGTCCTAATATTCCATCAGAAGCACAATTTGCCATCGGCAACATTGACAGCCCGACATTTTTAGTGAATTTTATTTCTTCAAACATGAACGCTGATGTTTCTAAAAAACAGCAAATGCTCGAAGAAATGGACATGAAAAAAAGGGTACTCATGGTCTTGGAGCACCTTACGATGGAAGTGCAACTGTTAGAAATGCGAAATGAAATTCAAAATAAGGTCAAAAAAGATTTGGATAAACAACAGCGCGAGTAATTCCTGCATCAGCAAATGC
>DORI01000245.1 GCA_003512365.1 Crocinitomicaceae bacterium
ACAGAAAGCAATAGATGCGTGTAAAATTAAACCAAGAACATTTTTAGAGATTGGAGTTTGTAGAAACGGTCAAACTTCTTCTACTCACACTATCATCAAAAATATTCCAGAGGGTGGAACATATTTAGGCGTTGATCTGGATGATAAGTCTTTTTTGAATAATGCTTCCAAAGGAATCCACACCATAAAGACATCTTCAAGTAATTATGAAGAGGTTGTTTCTAAACTAAAATCTCTTGGAGTAGAAACTCTTGATTTCATTTTTATTGATGGATGGCACAGCATTAATCAAGTGTTGAAAGATTGGGAATATACAAATCTACTGTCAGATGGTGGAGTTGTTGCTCTTCACGATACCACGGCACATCCTGGTCCTTTCTACTTTATGAAATTTTTGGATAGGAATAAATGGGAAGTTTATCCCAATCTTTGCAGTGGCGATCACGGTCTTGGTTATTGTTTCTTGAAGAAGGATTGACTACTGTGAAAATTTTATTTTTCAATAAAGGATGGGATCACGATGCACAAGCATCATCAATAATGCACGGATTGAGGAGTTTACTAGGCGATAATTTGATTGATTACCCACTCATGGGGAATTTGTATTCTTCGTCTTTACCATCCGACAAAGACGAACAAGATCGTTTAAGGTCTACTATGTATGGACGAGGGTTTACCTATCACTTTACTCTTCCGGACATTAGTATTGACAGAACAGATATAGAGAGAAAAATTGCTGATCGCTATTTTGATGCAATCATATTTGGGCCATGTAACAATATGATAAAGTTGGGCGAGCATAATATGAGAGTTTTTGAATTTGCTGCTGCTCACGGAAATAAAGTTTGCGTTATTGATGGCGATGATCTACATGAAACAAAATACGAAGTGATTCATCACGATCTGTTGTCGGTTGTATCTCAAACAGGAGGGGTATATTTTAAGAGAGAATTGCAAAGTACACCCACTAAAAATCTTGCTCCAATTTCTCTATCATTTCCAAAAGAAAAAGTAACAGATTTTTCACCGACAAAAGAAAAGATGTTTGCGTTTGAATCTTCTTTTGAGAAGGGATATAAGTTCACCAACGAACAAGACTATTACGACGAATACCGGAAATCGTATTACGGAAAAACTTCTAAGCGTGGTGGATGGGATTGTCTCCGTCATTACGAGATTATTTTCAATCGGAGCATTCCTTACTTCCCAGATATTGATGAATTGCCACAGAATACGATGTTCAGATTTCCTCGGGAGTTGGTAAAACAGGGAATGAAGTGCATCAACAATAACGGAACCGTGAATACATCTGAATATAATCAAATAGAGCAACAGATTTTTGATTACTCTATGAATAATCTGACAACTATTTCTATGGCACAGTATATGATTGCCAAAATTTTTGGAGACTGATAGTGATTAACATATTATTTGCTACCTCTGTTGGAAACGCCAAATCGTATGATTATCTGACAGATGGAATATTTCATGGATTGAAAACCAGACCAGAAAAGTTTTCTGTATACGAGTGTTTCGCAATGAAGCACCTCTATAAAGACCTCCCAACAGAAGACGGTCCATCACTTTTTGGTAGAAGAAATATTAGCGGAAATCCAAATGAACTTTCGCTTCGTGAATGCTTGCAAATGATATCGGATTCTTTTTTTGATGTTATTGTTTTTGATTGGAGAACATCAAGTTCATTTTGGCAGTCTCATGGGCACTGTCCGTATTTTTCTGAAACTATGGCTATCCGAGATGCTGCATTCGCCGCATATTCAAAGGACAAAATAGTATTCCTNNGTTGGTAAATATCCAGAATTCGTTAAGGAGTTCTTGGGTAAATCAACTTACTTCAAAAGAGAACTATACAATGACGATCCGTATTTTCATCCAATAGATATACCTTTTGCAGCAGAATGCACCCAACCTCTGACCACATCAGCAGGCAAAGAGAGATATCTTGCTACCGTTGTTCCAGATCAAAAACACACTTATGTTTTCAAGGACGCTGAATCTTACTATGGAGACTATCGCACATCATATTTTGGTGCAACCTGGAAAAAGATTGGTTGGGGTTGCTATCGTCATTCCGAAATTGTATTTTCTTCTTGCATTCCTTTATTTCCAGATATCGCGGATTGTCCTGATAGAACACTAACCTTTTTTCCCAAAAAGATATTCAAACAAGTTCTTGATCGTGGTATATTGTCACAAAGAACAATTAAAGTTCAAAAATATTACGATATGTATTGTTATGAAAATGTAGAGATCAACGAAAAGGCAGTTGACAAATCTTNNTGGTACGATGATACACTTCGGACAGTTTATGAGCATGCTCATCGTAATCTCAGTACCATCGCAATGTCCGATTATGTCCTATCTAAACTAAACATATGAATCGCAGTATAATTTTTAGAGGTAGTATTTGTAGCGACAGATATAAAGAAAATAATCTGATACATATCGTTTCTGAATTAAGAAAGTGGTACAACGGAGAGATAGTCATATCAACTTGGTTTGGACAAGAGGAATACGCTTCTGGTATTGATGGAGTTGATAAAATTGTTTATACACAAGATCCTGGATCTGGACTGATTGCTCATAACAGAAGACAGCATGTATCTTTTACAGAGGGAGTAAAGGCAAGCAGTGGAGAAGTTCTATTTGTCACAAGAACAGACTGCTTGCTGACAAAAGATCCATTCTATTTGATGCAATCAAATCCTGTAAAAGACGATCTGTTCAGGTTCGCGGATAGTAGAATAGTTGTTGGAAACATGATGACATTTTCACCAAGTAAGTGTATAAGTGTACAAGAAAGATGGGACGGATATTTTAGAATTGGTGATTGGTTTCATATGGGATTACGAAATGATATTTTAAAAATGACAGATTTGTTGGAGGTGTCGGAAAAAATTAATCAAACCAAAAACGGAAATCAAACACCAAACCGATCAGTAGAACAACTGTGGATTATGACCGCTATCAATAATCATAAACACGGTTCAATAGACACAGAACAATACCAAAATATTTCACATGATGATGCTTGGGCGGCTATATTGAACAACTTTAGAGTAGTAAATACACGATCTACTGCTGGAATACACAACCTAAATTGGATTCAGCAATCTGAATTTCATCCTCTTTACATGGATGAGACAGAATACGAAAGTCATTTTACTGCTCGTTATGGAACAACTATAAAGGAGTAACAATGGAAACTAAAGATTTTTTGTTTTTCAACTATTCGTGGGTTGTGAATTCCACATACTATTTTGAGTCCTTCGCAAAAAAGGGACACAGTATAGACATAGTTACAGAGAAAAATCTTCAAACCTTTACCCCAACATGTAAATACAAGAATGTTGTGTTGTATTTGCACGAACCTTGGACTCTACCAATAACTGACTATTTCATCAATAATTATTTTGGTGATTCTGTTCTTATACAGCACGATGACACAGACTTTGAAGATGTGCAATATTGGAGCACAAAGATTCCAAGTCTTGTAATGCAAAGAGAGTATACAGATAAAACCAAGAATCCCCGTGGATCTGCTATGGGAACATTCCATTTTCCTATACAGTCTTGGCATGATTCATCAATAACCGAAAAGCCATACGATTTGTGTTTTTTGGCTAATATGACGCATCCTAGAAGAGTCATGTTTGCAAAAAAGATACTTGAACTTATGAATGGAAAACTGAATCATCTTACATGGAAGGTTAATATAGAACCTCATGTAAATACTCCATCGCAAATGTACAACAAAAACGCCTTCTCTAATCAAAAAGAAGATACAAAAACCATAGTCAACAAGACCAAAATAGGATTGAATGATTTTGGAAATTCTTATGAACAGTGGAGAACATGGGAATATGCCAGTGCTGGAACTGCTATACTGATGCCAAAAATGAAAACAAAATGCGTTACTGAAGGCTTCATGCCATTCAACGAGTACACTATTTTTAGAGATGATTATTCTGATTTGGAAGAAAAGATACTGTATCTGTTGGAAAATAACCGATATCTTGAACAAGGAAAAATAGCAAAACAAGCATACGACAACAATCACACTCCTGAAAAATGCTTTGAATTTTACTATGAGCAGGTAATGAGGTATGCAAGACAATGATATTAGTTTCTCATCGCGGAAACATAAGTGGGCGTGATCCAACAAAAGAAAATTCTGTTGACTATATCCTTGCTGCTATTGATTTGGGATTTGATGTTGAGATTGATGTGTGGTATGATCTGAACAAGAAACAGTATTTTTTAGGACACAATGAACCAATTTATGAGATTTCTTCAGATTTTTTGTTGACTGATGGATTGTGGTGTCACGCAAAAAACAAAACCGCTTTAGAAAAACTTCTTGAACTTGATGTTAATTGCTTTTGGCATCAGAACGATAAATTTACTCTGACCTCAAGAGGATTTGTTTGGTGTTACCCTGACAACTGGTCGGAAAAAGGAATAACGGTTGTATTTGATTCTCCAAATACAGCGGTTCTTTCAAAAAATATAATGGGCATTTGTGTAGACGATCCTTTAGAATGGAGAAAATTGTTATGATTCCGTTGATCGTTTCTTCTCACTATAACGAAGATTTGTCTTGGTTGGNNCCACACGCCACCAAGTTTCATACCAAAAGAAAAAATAGTATACACGCCAAATAAAGGATGTGAAGCATCATCATATTTGTGGTATATCATCAATAACTATCACATCTTGCCTGAATGTGTTGCTTTTGTTCACGGACATTATACTGCTTGGCACCAAGATACTGATATTCTAACAGCAATAGACAAATATTCTGGGCAAGACTATATGACTTTGAATGATCGTTCTCGTAGAAATGTGTTTCACGATCATTGCGGAACGGAAGGAAATGCTATAGGAAATTGGAATTGGGCGAGACAAGGAATGATAGAAATCGGAATTGAAGTTCCAATTCCTAACCGATTGGAATTTACCCAATGTGCTCAATTTGTAGTTAAACGAGAAAGAATAACAGCAAACAGTTTGGGTTTTTATAAAAGATGTATGGATTGGCTAATACACAGCACATTCCCAGACGCTATATCTGGAAGAGTATTTGAACATTCTTGGCATTACATAATGACTCACAGGGAAGTAGAATGAAAAACTATGATTATTTGATAGTTGGTTCTGGTCTTTTTGGCTCTATATTTGCTCGTCAAATGACAGATGCAGGTGCCTCTTGTTTGGTAATAGATAAGCGTTCTCACATAGGGGGGAATTGCTACACTAGAAATGATGGAGGAATTGATGTTCACGAGTATGGTCCACATATTTTTCATACGAGCAGCGATGTTGTATGGAACTACATGAAAAGATGGACAACTTTCAACCACTTTGTTTATAGACCAAAGGTTTCTAGTTCAGATTCTCTATTCTCATTTCCTATAAACTTGTTCACTCTTTATCAACTGTGGGGCGTTAAAACTCCACAGGAGGCAATGATTAAATTGGAGCAAGTCAAAGTCAATATACCAAATCCTAGAAATGTAGAGGAATGGGTTATTTCTCAAGTAGGAGAAGAGATATACGAAAAGTTTATAAAGGGATACACAACCAAACAATGGGGAAGGCATCCAACTAAACTGCCTGCTTCAATAGTAAAACGGTTGCCAATTCGTTTGACCCATGACGATAATTATTTTGAAGATTGCTACCAAGGCATTCCGACTGGAGGATACACCTCTATTTTTGAAAAACTACTAAATGGGATAGATGTGGAAATTGGGATAGATTACTTGAAAGACCGCGAGAAAATGGAATCAAAAGCAAAAAAGATCGTATACACCGGTGCTATTGATGAGTTTTTTGAATACAGTCTAGGAACACTAGAATGGAGAAGTCTAAAGTTTGAACACCAAACTATGAACACCAAAGACTATCAGGGAGTTGCTGTTGTAAATTATACAGACGAGTCTGTTCCACAAACTAGAGTGATAGAGCACAAACACTTTACCTTTGGGAAACAAGACCATACAGTAGTAACAAGAGAGTACCCACAAAAATGGGACAAGACTAAAGAAAAATTCTATCCTGTTAATGATGATAAAAATAATGAAATCTACCGTTCGTATAGGGACATGATAGACACTAACAGATACATATTCGGCGGAAGGTTGGCAGACTACAAATACTACGATATGCACCAAGTCGTTGGGTCTGCTCTTGTACGCAGCGAAAAGGAAATACACAAATGAAAGCAATAGTAACAGGTGGAGCAGGATTTATTGGTTCTAATCTAGTAGATCGTCTAGTAGCAGAAGGACATGATGTCACAGTTATTGATAATGAATCTTCAGATGCACACGATCATTTTTATTGGAA
>DORI01000050.1:0-175 GCA_003512365.1 Crocinitomicaceae bacterium
GATTTTCTACAGAAAAAAAATGCACCCCGAAGGGTGCATTTTACATAATATTACAACTAAATTTTTAGAATCTCCATCCAACTCTTACGGCAGCATTTCCTGCTCCTAATGTAGTCATAGTTGCGGATGAACCTGGTGAAGAACTGTTAGTGACTTGTCCTCCGAAGGTAGTAGA
>DORI01000050.1:207-2977 GCA_003512365.1 Crocinitomicaceae bacterium
ATTTTCAGTGTATTTTCCCCAATTTAACCCCATTTCTAATCCCATGTAAATATTTTCAGCTATATAATAATCAAAACCAGCGCCTAATCCTAAGCCAAAAGATGAAATTCCTGCTTTGATTTCGCCAGTTAGACCACTAACGTAATCTGTACCATCAGAATTATCCCAAGTTTCTTTGTAGCTACCAGTTCCAAAATTTAAACCTCCAAAGAAATATGGTGACATTTTATCGGTTCCAGATAAATGGTATTCAGCTCCAATACCTAAATTGATTGCACTTCGTTTAATCGTTTGACTACCTAAAGCACCTGATCCATCAGCATTTTCTGAAAAAGTATATTTTTCAGAACTCGGAGTAACACCGTCTCCTAATCCTACTTGTACTCGCGCAGCAATATTATCGTTTACAAAGTAACGCATTCTTAAATTAGGAGCGTTCCATTTTAAACCATTTGTGCCATCATAATTCATAGTTCCTTCCAACGAATACTTAACTTCCGAAGTTGGTTTTTGAGCAAACAATGTTGAACTAATTGCAACAGCTCCAGCTAAAATAAATAATTTTTTCATAATTTATTGTTTTAAAGTTTGAGTAATGTTACGATTATTTATGAGTTGGGTTACAAACAAAAAAAGCTATTATTCACAAATAATTGTTAATTCAAAAAAAACTATTTATTTTCCAGCTGTTTGTGAAACATTTCAGCGTATTTTCCATTAATGCCTAACAATTGTTCGTGCGTGCCTTGCTCAGTAATTTCACCTTTTTCTAAGTATAAAATATAATCGGCATGACGAATGGTAGAAATTCGATGGCTGACAATGACAGTGCTATTTCCGGATCTTTCTGAATGAAGGTTCTTTAATATAATTTCCTCTGTTTCTGTGTCTACAGCAGAAAGGCAATCGTCTAAGAGAAGTAATTTAGGTTTTCGAATTAAGGCTCTCGCAATACTAATCCGTTGTTTTTGTCCACCACTCAAATTTACGCCACGCTCTCCAAGCAAAGTATCATACTTGTCCGGGAATTCTATAATATTGTGATGAACATGCGCTAGTTTTGCAAACTGTTCGATTTCTTCCAATTTTAACTCATTCGAAACACCAAAGGTGATATTATTTGCAATTGAATCTGAGAAAAGAAAAACGTCTTGAGGAACTACAGCTACCTGTTTTCTATAGTCATTTAAATTAATTGATTTTAAAGATTCTCCATCGATTGTAATTTCTCCTGTATCACAATCAAATTGACGTGTAATTAATTCAAGAATACTCGTTTTTCCACTTCCAGTGAGCCCTACAATAGCTAAGGTTTTTCCTTTTAAAAGTGTAAAAGAAATATTTTTGAGTGCTTGAATCCCTGTGTTTTTATAGGTAAAACTTACATTCTTAAAATTTAGGTCACCTTTATAAATAAAAGGATTTTCATTGTGGTTTTTAATTTCTGCTTCTACGGATAGAAATTCATTAATACGTTGCTGAGAAGCTGCGGCTCGCTGAACAATAGAAGTAACCCAGCCAATGCTCGCAAAGGGCCAAGTTAAATTGTTTACAAAGAAAATAAACGCGACGATACCTCCCAATGAAATCTCATTTTTATAACTCATCAAGCCACCTAAATAAATAGCAATCAATGTACTTGCGCCAATCAAGAACAACATTGTTGGTAGAAAAAGAGCATTCACTACAACTAATTTCATGCTTCGATTTTTGTAATTATCTGCTGCTTCAGAAAATAATGCATTTCTAGTATCTGTTGCTAAATACGTTTTCATGACACGAATACCAGAGAAAGTCTCCTGAGCAATTGAAGACAGTTTCGATTGTTCCTCTTGCGTTTTTTTACTCAATTTATTCATTTGAGTAGATACCTGGTAGATCAAAAATGACATGATAGGCAAGGGGAGTAATACATAAAAAGTAAGAACTGGGCTAATTTGAATCATCTGAACGATGATCATTGTGGAAAGAACAATAAGGTTGATGGAGTACATGATACCAGGACCTAAATACATCCGTACCAAACCGACATCTTCAGAAATTCTATTCATTAAATCACCGACAGCATTTTTTTTGTAAAACCCGGCATCTAGGGATTGATAATGTGTGAAAATTTCATTTTTCAAATCGAACTCAATATGCCTCGACATGATAATGATGGTTTGTCGCATTAAAAACAGGAAGAATCCTTTTAATAGCGATAATCCCAAATAGATTCCACCAACTTTCAATGAAAGTAGAAGGGCGTCATTAAATGTGTTTAAACCTTGAGACCCCATTAATTCGTCAACCGTTTCTTTAACGTAAATGGGCATTTTCACACCAAAATAGTTACTGACAATTGTGAATATAATCCCGGTAAGAAATAACCACTTGTACTTCCATAAATATTTGTTCAGGTATTTAAGTGACTTCATTGAATATTTCCTATTTTTGCCTCCGTTAGAATTGCTTGTAAAATTAAAAATTCAAACGATAAGTTAACGAACTAATATATCGATGTCTGAAATTACCGTTACCACTGCTGACAATCTTACTGATAATCCAGTAATTAGCCAGATGACAAAACTTGGGCACGAACAGATTTTATTCTGTCAAGATGCTGCTTCAGGGTTAAAAGCCATAATCTCTATTCATGATACCACGTTGGGACCTGCATTAGGAGGCACACGAATGTGGATGTATCAAAATGAAATGGAAGGTTTGAATGACGTGTTAAGGTTGTCTAGAGGGATGACTTATAAGAATTCCATATCTGGATTGGATTTGG
>DORI01000049.1 GCA_003512365.1 Crocinitomicaceae bacterium
TATATCAATTACTACTTTCAAGGTGAACCTTTTTTACATCCGGAATTTTTAACCTTGATTAAAGAAGCAAAAAAGAGTAAAATTTATACCTCTACTTCTACAAACGCTCACTTTATTTCCAAAGAAAAAGCAAAGGAAATTGTAGCTTCTGGATTAGATAGGTTGATAATTTCTATTGATGGCTTAACGCAAGAAACCTATGCACAATATAGGGTTAACGGAAAACTCTCGAAAGTAATTGAAGGAAGTAAATTTTTGGTTGNNGTTGAAGCAAAAAAAGAAATAGGCTCAAAAACACCACATTTAATTTTTCAATTCTTAGCTGTAAAACCAAACGAACATGAAATTCCTGCTGTGTTTTCCTTGGCAAAAGAAATATCTATCGACGAAGTGCGGATCAAAACAGCACAGTTGTACGACTACAAGAACGGACACCCATTAATGCCTGAAAAGAATGAATATTCACGATATGAATTAGGAAAAAACGGTGAATACCAACTAAAAGGAGAACAAGGAAATCATTGTTGGAGAATGTGGTCAGGATCTGTTTTCACTTGGGACGGTCTAGTTGTGCCGTGCTGCTTTGATAAAGACGCGCAACATGTTTTGGGAGATTTGAAGGAAGATGGGTTTGGTCAAATTTGGAAGAGCACTCGCTACAAAAGCTTTAGAAAAAGTGTGTTTTCAAGCAGAAATCAAATTGATATTTGTCAAAACTGCTCGGAAGGAACGAAGGTATTTAGTGAATAAAAAACGATTGACCTTTTGGATCAACCGTGAGTATAAGTCGTTCAATAAAAACAGTTAGTTCTTATGAAATGTGGAAGTCTTTTATCCTTATTACGAATTTGTCGATGTATGCGGCAGTCATACTCACCAGAACGAGTGATAAATAATATTAAATCAAAACAAAAATCCCGATTGCAAAGGCAACCGGGATTTCGGAAAGTAGATGTCAAACTTATCTCTTTACAAAAGAAACTTTCTTTCCTTCAACCTCAAGAAAATAAATACCAGAATTTAAACTGCTAACATCAATGTTATTCAAATCAGAAGAAATTAACACTTTTCCATTTAAATCCAAAACTTGTTTCATTCCTTTACTATTGACATTCAAAAAGTCCGTAGTTGGATTTGGATACACAGTAATGTTGGAAGCTAACTCATTCAAATTTACAGAAGTTGAGCGAACATCAAAAACAATGGTCCCCGGAGAAATTCCTGCATTGAAATTACTCAATTCGTTATTACTCGCGTCAAAAACATGCACTTTTCCAAATGAAAAGAAATCCGTTTCACTTGCATATAAATTACCCGAAATCGGCTCTTGAGCCAATTCGTAATAATTCAACGAATGGCCACTCACAGGTCCAACATTATTCATCACATTAATATCAAATTCATTCAAGGTAGTTTCCATTGAAATTTGATACACCAATTTATCGTCTCTTAATGCAGAAGTTCCACAACCTGTAGATGCTGTTGCAATATTTACTGTTGAATTTGAAGATCCATCCAAGGCAACTTTTGAAATGGAAGCACCAGACCAATCTTTGTTATTTACTAAATATAAAAAAGAACCAACTTTCACTAAGTTATCAGGGTTTTTTCCATCTGGACCTAAATCGATTTCATTTCCGTAGGTCAAGGCATTCAAATCTAACTTCCCGATGATTCCTTTTTCATTTCCCCACTCATAACCGTTATTCACGGCGATATAGGCTGAAGTTCCATCCATTACNNATACCCGTTATTCACAGCGATATAAGCTGAGGTTCCATCCATTACGATATTTTGTGTTGCCCATTTCGGACCTTGAACGGTATCAATTGCGGCAATTAAAGTCATAGTTGATGCATCATAGACGTGAAGATAAGAATCATAGGTTGTCAAATACTCACCACGTGTAGCCACCAATTTATTTTGATAAATTCCTAAATTTCGAACTCCCGGACAAGAAACTGATGAAATTTCTTGGTGTGAATTCAAATCCATTTTAAAGATTTTTGAATCCGCCGCAACATAATAAAAATTTCCATCAATTATCAAGTCGGATGCAAAGCGCATCCCTTCCAACGTGTCTACTACCGAATACGCTTGTGAAACCGGATCATATTTTCCGATAGTCGCAGGCTCAATAATTTCATTTGTTTGATAATCAAAATAGCCTTCATTTAAAATAATGGCTTGATGTACATAATTTTGTGCTTGTGCTGAAACACTTAGGAATAATCCTATTGATACTAATGCCTTTTTCATTCGTTCTGTTTTTAAACGATTAATAAATAAATTAAAAACAAGAAGATTAAAAAAGAAGGAACCGAACGGGCGCGACTCAACCCATTAACGAGTCCGACTTTAATCTGAAGTCTTCTCTCCGCTTGAAGGCAAGTCTTCTGGCTCAGGTCAAGTTCGCGTCGTCTTCCCATTTACACAGTGACATTTGACACGTTTTTTAGACCCATACAGCTGCAGATACAGCTCCGGATTTACACCGGATTCCTTATTAATTCTACGTTTAGAAACCTTTAAGCGAGGTAAAATTAACTAAAAAAATGAAATTAGATTACTTTTTTCGATTGTTTACAGCCTCGTAAATTACATGTTGAATATTCGTTCGGATGTTCATGTCGCGAATTTTCCAATTTTCGGCACTAGGATTCACTCGGTTAGAAAGAAAAATAAAAATTACGTCATCCTTAGGGTCCGCCCAAGCAAGGGTACCTGTAAATCCGGAATGGCCAAAACTCTGCTGTGAGGCTAATTCATCGCAGGTACCACCACCACTTGCTTTCGGTCGATCAAAACCCGCGCCTCTGCGGTTTCCGGGGAATTGAGCTTTGTTGTATTCATCCATTGTGGCAGCACTGAAATACTGTTTGCCTCCGTAATTTCCTTTGCACAAGAAAAGTTGCATAATACAAGCCAAATCATAAGCATTCGAAAATAATCCCGCGTGACCTGCAACGCCACCAAGCATCGCAGCACCTTGATCGTGAACAT
>DORI01000164.1:0-3874 GCA_003512365.1 Crocinitomicaceae bacterium
GTATACCCAATCTTGGATTTAGAACAGTTTTTTACAGACATCCACCGATACATGCGTTATTTGGAAGAAGCCGTCATTTTAACGCTTCAAGATTATGGCATTGATGCCGGACGCGTTGAAGGGTTGACAGGTGTCTGGATAGACGGTGATAACGCTGCAAAAGCAAGGAAAATTTGTGCCATGGGCGTCAAGAGCTCACGATGGGTGACTATGCACGGCATCGGTTTTAATGTCAATACAGATTTAAGTTATTTCTCACATATTGTGCCTTGCGGAATCAACGACAAGGCCGTTACGTCGATGCAAAAAGAATTAGGAGGCCCTCAAGACATCCAAGAAGTTTTTGGTCATTTACTGCGGCATTTGCAAGAATTATTTGAATTTGACGTTAAATAAGATATGAAAAGAGGTTGGCTTATTTTTCGTTATCTCTTATATACGTTAGGTGTAATAATTCTAGCTATTAATCTTTTTATATTATTGAGTGGCCGTACTTATTTATACAATGGTATCGCAAAAACCTACATGATAGGCAAAGCTGGGCCTGGAATATATGACCATGACATGTTTCCGAACGCCAAAGTGGCAATTGGGAGTCAGCACTTTAATTGGTTGGTGCATCCAAAATCTGATGAGATGATTCTTCCCGATGAAAAAACAGCTTATTTGGAGGATATGAAAACCCGTGCTTTTCTCGTTATTCGCAACGACTCTATACTTTTCGAGCGTTATTGGGAAGGACACTCCAAAGAAACTACCAGCAATTCTTTCAGCATGGCTAAAACGGTTGTTTCCTTACTTGTGGGAATTGCCATTGACGAAGGAAAAATCAAAAGTATTGATGAGCCCGTTTATCATTACATTTCAGCATTTAAAGAAAATGGGCGCGATATTGTTACGATTCGTAACCTTTTGACTATGTCTGCGGGGTTTGATTGGGACGAAAGTGGTAAAAACCCTTTATCAGAAACTGCTGAAGCCTATTATGGTAATGATTTGGAAGGTTTAGTCACGAGACAGCGTGTAGTGGAAAAACCAGGTACCATTTTTCATTACCAAAGTGGCAACTCACAACTGCTTTCCATGGTCGTAGAAAAGGCAACAGGAAATACGATTGCTGAATATGCGGCTGAAAAACTTTGGAAACCTTTAGGTGCTGAAAAAGAAGCAACTTGGAGTATGGACCGAGAAAACGGAGACGAAAAAGCATATTGTTGTTTTTATGCCACGGCAAGAGACTTTGCATTATTGGGAAGACTACTGCTCAATAGAGGAGAATGGAATGGAAAACGCATCATCTCTGCTGGTTATATTGAAAAAATGACAACCGCAGACACTTCACTTCTAACGGAGGACGGGATTAGCAATTTGGTTTATGGTCTGCAGATGTGGACATATTATAACAATGGAAATCCTGTACATTATTTTAGAGGTTTTTTAGGTCAATATATTATGGTTATTCCCAAAGAAAACACCATTATTGTTAGATTAGGTGAGCGGACAGACAAAAATTTCAAGCTTCATAGATTGCCTTTGTTACCAAAGGAGATTAATACATTTGATTATCTTGTGGGACATTCTGTAGATATCCTAGAATACCTCAAAATCAAAGAAATTGTGTTAAACCAAGCCAAAAACAACCAATGAGAGAAGAATTAAAGGGCCCAAAAGTAGATCATGTAGCAGTGGCAGTGGTTATGGATGAAATTGAAGGGGAGAAGGAATTCTGTGTATATTTAGTCAACTTTCGCGACGATATAATGGAAGGAATTATTATTTCGAGCACGGGTTATGGTGAAAATGCTCAGACTGGAGAAAAAATAAAAACTTCCACGCTTCGACATAGCCTTGAGGTACTACTGCCGAATGAAGCGGCTAAAATAGAGCCCATTATGCCTGATTTATTCGGTTTAACGAATGAATACTGGGTGAGCTTTTGGGTAAACGAGACGATGTATGACAAACGCTTTATTTTTCCGGCAGAATCGATTTCAGAAAAGAAAATGAAATACTTAGAACATTTTAAGAAACCAGGAGTTATTATTAAATGAAAAAAAAGATTGGATTAGTTTTTCTTTTCCTATTGCTGAATTTCGGAGCTTTAGGCCTAGGAAGGTTTTTAATGGGTGGAAGTCCTGCAGCAAATGACTGGTACCAAAATCTGGCAAAAGCTCCTTGGACGCCCCCGGGTTATGTTTTCGGTTTAGCGTGGACAAGCATAATGATTTGCTTCAGTTTTTACATGGCTCATCTCATGACAACAGCAAATTGGCGTACTTTTCTTAGGATATATGCCATACAATGGTTTTTAAATGTCTTGTGGAATCCTATTTTCTTTCAATTTCACCTTATTGTTGCGGCGTTGTTTGTGATTACATGTCTGTTTATGGTCGTCATTTGGCTTGGTTTTGAAAGTCGAAAATACGAATCTGCCTATTGGAATGTTTTATTGATGCCTTATGCAGTGTGGCTAATAATTGCGATTAGTTTGAATGCTTATCCGGTATTCTATTGATTTTTTTACCTTTAAACATGACCTCTACAGGCTTTACTATTAAGTTCTTGTGAAGGCCTAAGAGTAAAAGTTGAATGCCTTACTTAGTCAATAAAAGAAAATCTCGGTAATGCAGGATCTGATTGCCTAAAGGGTTTTTTTCTACATTGTTTTTCATCGCTTGTGCTAATTTTTCCGCAGAAATACTATGGTAATTTCCACCAAAAGTAAATAAATCAAATACGGGCGAAAGTTTTTGACCTACCCACTCCGCAGGACGAGATTCTTGTCGCTTCCCAATGAGCATTCCTGGACGATAAATTTGACAAGAAGGGAATCCGAGAGATGATAAGGCTTCTTCGGTTTCTCCTTTAATCTTCAAATAAAAATTTCGAGACTTAGCATTCGCAGAAATTGAAGAGATCAAATGAACAGATGAACAGCTTGATTTTTTTGCCCATTGAGCCACGCGAACGGTAATTCCATAGTCAATGGTTTTGTATACAGCTAAATCTGGAGTTTTCTTTCGTGTGGTTCCGATACAACACACTAACACATCGAATTGCCAATCCAAAGACCAGTCTTCGACATCAGAAAAATCTGTTTTTGATTGCATTAATTTAGGGTGGTTCAAGGCAAGTTCTTGTCGACCAAAGCTTCTGACTTCAGTAACAAATGAACTTTCTAACAGGAATCTGAGCACATGATTACCAATTAATCCTGAAGCTCCAATAAGGGCGATTTTCATGGTGGCTGTAAAAATACACATTTCTTAAATAATGTTATTTTAATTGGAAACAATAGTAATACTATTATATTTGCACAAAAAACTATCGTGAAGAACTTACTAGCCAAAGTTGCACTAACTATTAATGATACCCTTTACATGAAGGATCCAAACTCTTCATCCTTGGGAATAAGAATTATTAAGGAGGGGATTTCTTTACTTGACGAAGCGGGATTTGAGCATTTTACCTTTAAAAAACTGGCCTTAAGAATAGAAACTACTGAAGCATCCGTATACAGATATTTTGAAAGCAAGCATCAATTCCTTCTATACCTAATCAACTGGTACTGGGGAATGATTGAATACAGATTAGCTTTTGAGACAGCAAATATTTCCGATGCGAAGGTTAAATTGAAAAAAGCAATCCATCTACTTACCTCTATTCCGGATCCCGAAGTTGAAATGGTATTTGACGCTGAGGTTAAGTTAAAAAGAGTAGTAATCAACGAAGCATCCAAAGTTTATTTCACAAAAGAAGTAGACAAAGAAAATGAACATGGGGCATACGCCGTTTACAAGTCGATTGTGTCAAAAGTGGTTGAGTTTTTAGAAGAAATAAATCCAAACTATCCTTATGGCACGATGCTCGTCAC
>DORI01000164.1:3884-6067 GCA_003512365.1 Crocinitomicaceae bacterium
TCCGCAAAAAGACACGTTCGAACAATTTGCCTTGGATCTTGTCTTTAAAACATTAGCTATTCATGAGTAATAATAAGAAAATAACAGCCCTTCAGCGATTTTGGTCTCTTTTAAATCCGGATAGAAAAGACATCCGTAATATTTACATTTTCGCAATTTTTGGTGGGTTATTAAGCCTTGGTCTACCACTGGGAATTCAAGCAATCATCAATTTTATTCAGATGGGCCAAGTCAGCACCTCATGGGTAGTATTGGTGTTTTTAGTAGTTGCAGCAATTGTTTTTTCAGGGATAATGAATATTGCGCAAATGAGAATTACAGAGAATCTTCAACAGCGCATATTTGTTCGCTCAGCTTTTGAATTCGCNNGATCGAATTCCTAAAATTAAAATGGTAGAATTGATTAAAAGATATGCGCCTGAACTAACAAATCGCTTTTTCGACACCATTACAATCCAAAAAGGCCTATCTAAACTATTAATTGATTTCACCGCGGCGACATTACAAATTTTGTTTGGACTTGTTTTACTATCCTTTTACCATCCTTTTTTCATATTTTTTGGAATTATTTTAGTCTTTATTTTATTGGTGATTTTTAGACTCACAACAGAGAAGGGCTTCAAGTCTAGCCTTCGGGAATCTAATTACAAATACAAAATAGCACATTGGCTAGAGGAAATGGCCTATGCACGCTTCAGTTTTAAAATGGCAGGAAATCCAGAGCACACCTTAGAAAGAACGAATAGTTATTTGAAAGAATACATTAAATCACGAAACGACCATTTTCGTGTTTTGATGCAACAGTATACTATTCTAATTGTATTCAAAGCCCTGATTGCTCTTGCTCTTTTGGTAATTGGCGGGATGCTGGTTTTAAATCAAACTATGAACATTGGTCAATTCATTGCCGCGGAAATTATCATCTTGCTAGTCTTAAATTCGGTTGAAAAACTGATTTTAAGTTTGGAAGTCATTTATGACGTATTAACCGCACTTGAAAAAATAGGTCAAGTCACAGATTTATCACTTGAAAATTACGAGGGTCATGCAATACCTAAAAATTCTTCTTCAGGCTTTCAACTAGAAATTAAGGGAGTTTCCTTTGATTCTGAACTTTATAAGGCACCAATTTTAAACGAGCTAAATTTCCAAGTCAACCCGAATGAGAAAATAGGAATATTAGCTGATTCGAGCATCTCTTATAATGTTCTCTTTAATTTGATTGGCGGTATATACGACTTACAAAAAGGTACTATTACTTTAGACAAATTACCACTTGGAAATCTGAATGTGCAAGAATTAAGAAATACTATTGGAAATATGCTGATGCAGGACCGTTTAATTAACGGCACTTTAGAAGAAAATATTTCATTGGGAAGAACGTATGTTAGTTTTGAAGAAATTCAATCTGTGGCAGAGAAACTGGGATTAACCGCCTATATTGCAAATTTCTCAGAAGGTTACAGCACCATCGTCAATCCAGAAGCTCATTTTATACCTGCGGATGTTGTTAGAAAAATCTTGCTTGCAAGAGCCTTGGTAGGTCATCCGCGATTGGTGATGATTGAAAGTCCTGCTGCTTCGCTGAACCCAGAGCAAATTCAAACAGTGATCCACACGCTTAAAGCACAACCAAATTGTACCATGTTGATTGCTACTCAAGATAGAAACATTCTTTCCATGTGCGATAGGATTATCGAAATTAAAAATGGACAATTAATAGCTTAATTATGTTGAACATTTCACCCGAAAATAAAACGCATGTCGACGAATCAAAGTACGATTCTATACATGAAGTAAAAAAAGAAAAGTCTTCATACCGACTAATGAAGTGGGTTACTGTTTTTTTTATTTTACTTTTAGTCTGCTTGTTTTTACCGTGGACACAGAACATTAGATCTAAAGGAAAAATTACGACTCTTCGCCCAGAGCAACGACCACAAACCATAAACACTATTATCGGAGGTAGAATTGAAAAGTGGTTCGTGAAAGATGGAGATTATGTAAAAAAAGGAGATACAATATTATTTCTCTCTGAAGTGAAAGAAGAATACTTGGACACAATGCTTATCGATCGAACGCGCAACCAAATTAAAAACAAAGAGCAATCGGTTCGATCTTACGGCGATAAAGTTAGTGCTTTGGACGCACGAATAGATGCGTTAATTGAAACGGCGGAACTA
>DORI01000164.1:6083-8447 GCA_003512365.1 Crocinitomicaceae bacterium
ACCAAGTAAAAATTAAATATCAGCAAGTCTTATTGAAAATTAAAAGCGACAGTATTGAAAATTTGGCTGCAAAGAAAAATTACGAAATTGCAGTAGAGCAATACAAGCGGTTTGAAAAATTATACGAAGATAAGTTGAAGTCTCTTACCGAACTTGAAACGCGCGAGGTAGCCATGCAACGCGCTCAGGCAGCATTAGTTTCGAGCCAACAGAAATTGTTGCAAAGTAGAAATGATTTAATTGATGCTAGGGTAGAACTTAACTCCGTACAAGCACAGTACCGCGACGAAATTGCCAAAGCAGAATCCGATAAAATGAGCGCATTAACCAACCTATACGATGCAGAAGTTGACGTTACTAAAATGCAAAGTCAAGCAGCGACATACGATATTCGTAACGGCATGTATTATATCCTTGCGCCTCAAGATGGGTACGTTACAAAAATTTTATCTTCCGGTATTGGTGAAACACTAAAACCGGGACAAGAGGTTGCTACAATTATGCCTGCAAACACAGAACTTGCGGTAGAAATGTTCATACGACCAATGGATGTTCCTTTAGTGAAAATGGGACAAAAAGTTCGCTTGCAATTTGATGGATGGCCTGCAATTGTTTTTTCAGGGTGGCCGAATACAAGTTACGGAACCTATGGAGGAATTGTTTTTGCCATGGATAAATTTGCGACAGCAGACGGCACTTTCCGCTTATTAATCACCCCTGATCTGAACGACAACAAATGGCCGGAGGCACTTCGTGTCGGTGGTGGTGTCAATGCTATGCTATTACTCAACGACGTCCCTGTTTGGTATGAATTGTGGCGAAACATAAATGGCTTCCCTCCAGATTATTATCAAGGACTTACGGAGACAGTTTCAAATGATAAAAAGACTACAAAATGAGAATAATTATTTTCATGTTGCTATTCGCCCAAGCCACAATGGCGCAAAAGGTTTTGAATCCACAGGAATATTTTAACCTGATTTTAATGAATCATCCAATTGCCAAACAGGCCGCTTTACTCCCAGAAATGGGAAATGCTACGGTACTAAAAGCACGAGGAAGTTTTGATCCAAAAGCTTTTCAAGAGACAAGTCAGAAATATTATAATTCTTCGCAATATTATAGTTTATTAAATTCCGGGCTGAAAATACCTACTTGGTACGGATTGGAAGTTAAAGCAGGTCTGCAAGAAGGACGCGGAACGAATTTAGATGCACAATGGGATACTCCCGAAAATGGATTAGCATACGCAGGAGCTTCGTTAACATTAGGTAAAGGGCTTTTAATCGATCAACGTCGTACTGATTTGAGAAAAGCAAAATTATTCCAAACCTTAACGATTGCCGAACAGCGAATACAATTAAATAACTTACTGCTTGAATCAGGGAAGGCATACTGGGATTGGTTTTATTACGCAAATGCAGAAAAAATAATGCAGGAAGCTTTGGCCGTTGCCGATCAACGCTTACAGGCAGTGAAAAGAACGGTGGAGTTGGGAGATCGCGCCGGAATAGATACAGTGGAGGCAAGTATTCAGGTGCAAAGTCGAAAATCATTATACGAGCAATTTCGCTTAGAACGTAAAAATGCTCAGCTAGTAGTGTCAAGCTTTTTATGGAATGAAAACTTAGTCCCTTTGGAACTTTCAGATAGTTTAGTTTCCTTGGCGCACGAATCCTTATTGGTCAATAACGCTTCTTCTAGCGAACGGATTTGGAGAGATTCTAGTTTGTTAAACCATCCGTATTTACAAGTTTCGGCTTTAAAGATTGANNGACCGACAGTTGAAACGAGAGTACTTAAAACCCGAACTGAACGTCCATTACAACCTATTGAGCGAGCCCATTAACCAAAATCCAGCGGCAAATTTGTCAATTGAGAATTACAAGTGGGGACTAGAATTTTCAATGCCGTTGTTATTGCGAAAAGAGCGTGGCGATTTAAAATTGAGTAACCTAAAATTACAAGAAGCAGAATTGGGTTACGAACAAAACAAGGTGCAAATAGGTATGAAAATCAACGCTAGTCTCAACGAATGGGAAAACAGCGCATTGCAGTCCACAATTATGGCGCAGATGGCGCAGGATAGCAAACAACTTCTTGAAGCGGAGCGAACTATGTTCGACAACGGTGAAAGTTCTTTGTTTCTAATTAATGCACGAGAGGTAGGCTATTTACAAGCGGTAATAAAGAAAATCGAAACACAAGCCAAAAATCAGAAGTCTGTGCTAGAAGCCAATTTCTACATGAATCGATTTGTTAGGTAGCATTACGCGTTGGGCAGGATTATCCTGCCCAACGCTCAGCTTACTACAACACAATCTTCCATCGAGTAGTGAGGAAGGTTTAGTTTTCCCTCCTTGA
>DORI01000170.1 GCA_003512365.1 Crocinitomicaceae bacterium
TGCTCTAACCGACTGAGCTAAGGAGGAATGTTTTACTCAAATTTGAGAGTGCAAATATATAAAATTGTTTTAATTCAAAATATTTTTTTCTAAAAAAAAGCCTAATAGTCGTCGTCAATATTAAAATCTTCCATAGTTGGTTCAAATGCATCTATTTCCGAATCGATGATATCCTCGTGGGCTTCGTCTCCTTTGGTAGTAGGCCTTAAAATATTAGTCTTTGAAACATTTAATCTGATTTCCGTGCGCAAAGACCCGTCTTCTTGTGTATAAGCCTTCGCAAATGGAGTTCCCAAAACTTCTACCAAGGTACCTCTGGTTAAAAAGTCGATAATTCTCATATTAGAGCCTTCTCTTTTCCAAATGGTACAGTTTACCCAAGTAGTTTTGGTCTTAACTTGTCCAGTTTTTTTGTCCTTCCAGTTTTTATTGTGAGCTACCGGAAAATTAATTGCCAAAATACCTCTGTCCATGGTTTTTATGACAGCGTCTTTGCCTATATTTCCGATTAACCGTGTTTCGAATATAGTAGCCATGATGATTGATTTAGAGCGAAAATTACTAAAAAAAACGCTTAACTATCAAAAAAACAAGAAAAACAAAAATTAATGCTGGTGACCGTGCTCTCCGTGTACGTGTCCGTGGTCGATTTCATCCGCTGTAGCTTCTCTCACATCGAGAATTTCCCCTTTAAAATGTAAGTCGGTACCTGCTAACGGATGATTGAAGTCCATTTTCACCGTTTCATCGCTAATCTCNNTCCAATTTGAAACATGGCCTCATCGAAATTTCCGTTTTCGTCGTGAAAAATATTTGAAGGAAGCATGGCAACATGTGCGACATCATGCTCACCATATGCTTGAGCAGCTGCAATTGCAAAAGAAAATGTATCTCCTTTTGTCTTATTTTCTAAATTTTCTTCGAATTCAGGAAGTAAACTACCAACACCAAATAAGAATACTAAGGGGTTACTTTCGTTTGTTTCTTCAATGTGTTCACCCGTTTGGTGATTCGTTAAGGTATATTTCAAAGAAACAACCTTGTGTGTGTTGATATTCATATTATTTTATTAATTGTTTCACAAAATTCGGAGTAGCAAAAGTCGCCTCATGTATGTCCTCGTTATAATAGCGAAGACCTTGACTCTCTACAAATGAATCAACGCGCGTCGTGTCTTGAAGTTTTCTTACGTCAACATTTCCTTTCAATCCATATTGAAAACTCCACATACCGGTAGGGTAGGTTGGAACAAAAAATAGAGATACAGGAGCATTGTTCTTTCCGAAAATTTGCTGTAAGGTTTTATTGAGTTCAGCAAAGGCTTTTTCATTGAATTTAGGAGATTCTCCTTGCGCCACTAAAATCCCGTTGTCATTAAGAGCATTGTGGCAATTTGTATAAAATTCGACAGAAAATAATCCTTCCGCTGGCCCCACAGGATCTGATCCATCTACAACGATTAAATCATAACTTTTCGCTTGAGCATTTTTTATGAATGCAATACCATCGTCAACTATTAATTTTAGTTTAGGATGATCGAATGATGAAGCAATCCTAGGCAAAAACTCTTTACAAGCCTCAATAACATGACCGTCAATTTCCACCATGGTTACTGACTCTACAGAATCGTGTCGGAGTATTTCTCGAATAGTACCGCCATCGCCACCTCCAATTACCAATACGTTTTTCGGATTAGTTAATGAAAATAGGGCAGGGTGGGAGATCATTTCGTGGTAATGGAATTCATCTTTCTCTGTGGTCATCACCATGTCGTCTAATGCCAACATTTTACCATACTTGTATGATTCTAATATGCGTACACGCTGAAATGGACTTTGAACGTCATAAAAAACATCTCCTGTAAATCTTAAAGATAAGGCCTGATCGTCGTCTTTATCCGTAAACCAAACATTTCTTGTAAAAAATTCCGGATTTCGCCATTCTGCAGCTTTCTGACGCATGGTACTGATATCAAAATCATTTCTTGTCAATAAATTAACAGAACCTCTTTTCATTTCAAGCGCTGAATAGGATTTAGCACCGAAACACTCTTTCAGGTGATCGAAGGAAATCCAAGCGTTCATCTCTCCACACGTAAACAAATCAACAGCCGCATAGCCATATTCCGGCCATGTGTGAATGGCTAAATGACTTTCTTGAATGACCACAACACCCGAAACTCCATAAGGAGAAAAATGATGAAAGGTAGAATTAATCACTGTGGCACCAGCTTTTTGTGCTGCCCCAACCATATCTCTTTCAATCGCCGCCACATCATTCATGATATGGGGTTCGCAATTCATAAATTCTACCAAAATGTGATTTCCTAAGGCTGTACTCATATGTCAATTAAAATAATGGCGCAAAAGTACGCTTTTAAAGCTGATTATTTATGATTTTTCAATAATTAACATGAATTTAATCAACTCAGAAACTTGAGATTTTCTAAAGAAACTTTCATTCGAGCATTCCCAAAGATTACCGTGACTTTATTTCCTTTTATTGATTCTACCGTACCGTTTCGTTTGGAAGATATTAATTGAACCAGAGATCCAGTCTTAATTTTATCTTGTTCAAAATCTAGAGACTTTTTTTCTTGAGCCGCCATTGTTTTCTTTTTTACCGATGAATCTAGCTTTTTTGATGTCGTTTCCTTTATCGATTTCTTTGATTTCTCTAACGTGAGGTAATTTTTAATTTCAGCGTAAAGATTCTCATTACAATTCTTCTTTCTGGATTTCACATTAAAACGATCAATAAAAGATAACATCTTTTTTCCGGCTTGAATTTCCTTGTTGTATTGCTCGACCAGTTGATTTTGCGAACTTAATTTAGCATTTAACTTATAAGACTTTTCTTCATGGTATTCTTTAGATGCATATGCTTCTTTTTGTGCTATTTCGTGTTCTTTAATCAGTCTTTCTAAGTAGTTCTTTTCTTTTTGAATGTCATGTAACAGAGCATCCATTTTAATTTTCTTTGGGTCCAGCTTTAATTTAGCTCGGTTAATTAACTCATTTTCAAAGCCATTTAAAATTGCAACTTCGAATGTAAAAGAACTTCCTGGTTGACCAATTTCAAGCTTATAAAGAGGGGACAAGGTATCCATATCGAACAACATACAGCCATTTATCGCAAATTTCAACTGTTCTGCTTTTGTTTTAATGGTTGAATAATGCGTGGTAATTACAGCAAATGATTTCTTTGAATAAAGTTCCTCAAGAAAAACTTCTGCCAATACGCCGCCTAATTCTGGGTCAGATCCAGAGCCGAATTCGTCCAATAACAACAAGGTTCTTGTATTTGATACCTTGAGAAAATACTTCATTCTTTTTAATCGGTAAGAATACGTACTTAATTCGTTATCAATTGATTGATTATCTCCAATATCCGACAAAATTTGCTGAAAATAACACATTTCACTCCTTGGATCAACAGGAACTAGAAAACCGCATTGAAGCATCATTTGAAGTAAACCGACCGTTTTCAAAGTAAGGCTTTTTCCACCGGCATTTGGCCCGGATATCACCACCATTTTTTGTTTTTCATTCAAGAAAATATGCTGTGGAATGGTAGGTTTACCGAGGTTTGAATTAGTTCTGCGCAAGAGAGGGTGAAAGGCCTCCACTAAATTCATTCGCGGAGATTTGTTAATCAATGGGAGAGAGGCTTGCATTTCAAGAGCTAGGCGTGCTTTTGCTTGAATGAAATCCAAAGAAATCAATGTTTGATTATAAGCAATAATCAAAGGTTTATAACTTGAAATAAAGCGGGTTAACCTTTTTAATATGCGTAATATTTCTTNNTTTGCTCATCGTCAATAAGATGGTCTAATTCATTGTTCAGCGCTACGTTCTGATAGGGCTCAATATACGATAGGTTCCCAGTTTTACTGGTTCCATGAATTGCACCGGATACTTTTCTTTTATAAGCCGATTGCACTAAGAGGACTCTTCGGTTGTTTACAAAAGTTTCATACGTTTCTCCGAGCAATTTATCTTTAATTAATTTGCGCATTTCCTTTTCAAAATTACGATTGATTTGCGCTCTCAATTGTTTAATTTTAAGTCTTATCTGGAATAATTCATCTGAAGCATTATCCTTAATAGAACCATCTTTATCAAACACTTTATTTAACTCATTGATTAGTTCATCCGTGTAATACACTTTGTCAAGAACTATAGCAAGTCAAGGCGACCGCTCTCTTCTTTTTTCAATAAATAAAAGAAATGCATTAATAGTTTGGGAAGCCAGAAGAATCCTCCAAAATCCCTCTAGCGTTATTATAGCATCCTGAATCCCAAGTAATTTTATTTCTTGATGAAGCTCTTCAAACTCTAACGCTGGAATTGGATCTCCAGCTACACGTAATTCTTTCCATTCGTTCACCTTTTGCAAGGCCTCGTCAATTTCTGCAAAACGATTGCTTGGAGAAAGTTGAACTAGTTTCTTTTTAGCCGTTGGTTGAAGTGCATATTCAGCCGACCATTCTAGAATGATATCGAGATTTAAATCTAACTGAGATTGTTTGTCCGAACAATGCATAAACACAAATATAAAAACGAATTAGCCGAATTGTTCATTCTATTGGAATAT
>DORI01000247.1 GCA_003512365.1 Crocinitomicaceae bacterium
CCCATCTATTTCTTCTTGCTTAAGTGGTGCGCCACCATCTCCTTCCACACAACAAGATCCTTTACAGGCATTTAGGTC
This sequence comes from Crocinitomicaceae bacterium, assembly GCA_003512365.1. Taxonomy (GTDB): domain Bacteria; phylum Bacteroidota; class Bacteroidia; order Flavobacteriales_D; family Crocinitomicaceae; genus UBA952. The sequence goes on from DORI01000247.1 coordinate 79, forward strand.
ACATACAAACTTTCTTCGGAAGAGTTCACTTGATATTATTTTATTGTCAATTTCGAAAAGCATAGGTGCAAATTTAAAGGAAACTTTCTGTGGTATTTGCTAATTTCAAATAATGTCGTATATTTGCAACAGATTTGATGTTAACGAGAGGGGACGAAAGTCCCCTCTTNNCAGCGCATAAATGAGCTGAATAGTGGTATTTATATCGTGGAACTTACCGTTTCTGCGTCAAATGTCATTCATGTTGAAATTGACAAGTTGAAAGGAGGAGTTTCGGTGGAAGATTGCATGTCGGTTTCTAGAAATATTGAACACAACCTAGACAGGGAAAAAGAAGATTTCGAGTTACATGTGTCCTCTGCAGGTTTAGATAAACCACTTCGCCATATTAATCAGTATGCGAAGAATATCGGCCGAACATTAGCTGTTGTTAGTTCGGATGGAAAAAAAGCCGAGGGAGAATTAGTAAAGGTAGCAGATGAAGGCATCGTATTGCGTGTGTTATCCAAACAGCTCGATGAGAAAAAGAAAAAAAAGATACTGGTGGAAGAAATAATTGAGTTTCCATTTGATCAAATAAAAGAAGCAAAAATTGTGATATCGTTTAAATAATAGTGTATGAATAGTCTTGAATTAGTTGACTCGTTTTCGGAGTTTAAAGAGTTAAAAAACATCGACAAACAAACAATGCAACATGTCTTAGAAGATGTTTTTAGGGCAATGTTTAAGAAGAAATTTAATACGGATGAGCATATTGACATTATCGTTAACATAGACAAAGGAGATGTTCAAATATTCCTGAATAAAGAAATTGTTGACGATGGAGAAGTAGAAGATCCAAATACAGAAATTGCATATTCTGATGCGATTAAAATTGAGCCGGATTTTGAAATCGGTGAAGAGGTAACAGAGGAATTCAAGTTCGCTGATTTTGGGAGAAGAAATGTTTTGTCATTGAGACAAAACCTTATTTCCAGAATTTTAGAACTTGAGAAAGATCATTTGTATAAAAAATACAAGGAAAGAATTGGCGAAATTGTTACAGGTGAAGTTTACCAAGTTTGGAAGAAAGAAATTTTGGTAATGGACGACGACAACAACGAACTAATTTTACCAAAATCTGAACAAATTCCTGCTGATTTCTTCAAAAAAGGAGAATCGGTACGTGCAGTTGTTGCAAAAGTTGACATGCGCAATAGTACACCGGTAATTATACTCTCTAGAACAGCCCCTGAATTCCTTGAAAGATTGTTCGAACTTGAAGTTCCTGAGGTATTTGACGGATTAATTACAATTAAAAAAATTGTTCGTGAACCAGGAGAAAGAGCAAAAGTAGCGGTAGAATCTTACGACGATAGAATTGATCCAGTGGGTGCTTGTGTAGGTATGAAAGGCTCAAGAATACATGGTATAGTTAGAGAATTAAGAAACGAGAATATTGATGTTATTAACTTTACCACCAATAATCAATTGCTCATTCAGCGCTCATTGTCTCCGGCAAAAGTTTCTTCAATGGATATTTTAGAGGACGAAGGAAGAGTGAAAGTGTTTTTGAAGCCAGATCAGGTTTCTCTTGCAATTGGAAAGGGTGGTCACAACATCAAATTAGCTGGAAAATTATGTGGATATGAAATCGATGTGTACCGCGACGGAGAAGTTGATATTGATGACGTAGATTTAGAAGAATTTGCTGATGAAATCGATGGTTGGATCATTGATGAATTAAAAGCAATTGGATGTGATACAGCAAAATCTGTGTTAGAAATAAGTGTGGAGGAATTAGTGTCAAGAACAGATTTAGAAAAAGAAACAATAGAAGAAGTCTTCAAAATTTTGAAGGCAGAATTTGAATAAATTTAAAGAAAAGAAAACGATATGGGAAAACCAATCCGTTTAGGAAAGGCAGCCGGCGAACTCAATGTGGGAATACAAACATTGGTAGATTTTCTTCAATCTAAAGGAATTAAGATTGATACAAATCCAAATACCAAATTAGAAGGCGACCATTTTGATTTATTATGTCAGGAATTTGCTGCCGACCAAAACCTCAAAGAACAGGCAAAAGTGTCTACACGAAGAGAAAAGCGTGAGACATTGTCTTTGGAGGACATTCAAGTAGTTGAGCAGCCAGAGGAAGCAGAAGAAGAGGAAGAGACTGAAATTAATGTTGAAGAAATAAAGCGACAAATTTTATCTTCGGGAGATCAAAAGCCGACAACAGATTCTAAAATACAAGTTGTTGGAAAAATTGATTTATCCGCATTAAATCAAAAAACTCGTCCTGATAAAAAGAAAGAAGAACCAGTTGCCGACATTAAGAAAGAGGAGACAGTTTCTGAACCAGCCGCTATTGAGCAAGTTTCAGATCAACCCAAGGAAGAGATAGCACCTGAAATAGAAACTATTCGTTTTGAACGTCAAG
>DORI01000220.1 GCA_003512365.1 Crocinitomicaceae bacterium
AATAATTGCTTTAAAGATGTTTATCTTCCGCTATCTACTTCTCCTCCCGAGTGTTTAGTTTGATTTTTATTTTTATTGAATAATTTTTTAAACTAAACTTAATTTAAATGAGAAATATACTTTTAGCTCATGCAGCTATATTATTGGGCATGTTTAACTATTCCTTGGCCCAAGGGATAACAATGCGGCTTGTAGACAATGAAACCTCACAAGGTGTTCCATTTGTTCAAGTTACAAATGAAAAAAAAGAGGTTTTTACTTCGAATGAAAAGGGGATAATTTCTATTGTTTCGGGGACTTTTTTTACAATTCGACACGTTGAGTACAAAACAATAACCTTGTCTATTGATGAATTAACTAAACTTAATTTCAAAGTCTATTTGCAGTCAAATGCGAATACAATGGAAGAGGTTGTTTTGTCTGCCAGCCGATTTGAGGAAAAGAAAAAAGATGTGGCTCAAAAAATACAAGTCATTCGTTCCAAAGATTTACAGCAAATGAATCAATCCTCTACGGCAGATGTGCTAGCAAATTCTGGAAATGTATTCGTTCAGAAAAGCCAACTTGGAGGTGGAAGTCCAATTATTCGTGGTTTTGAAACGAATAAAGTGCTTCTTGTTATTGACGGAATTCGCATGAACAATGCCATTTACAGAGGTGGTCACCTTCAGAATGTCATTACCTTGGATAATTCCATTATGGATCGAGTAGAGGTACTCTACGGCCCAGGATCTGTGGTGTATGGATCAGATGCCATTGGTGGCGTTATGAGTTTCACGACCAAGAATCCAACATTTAGCTCTTCAGATAAAATTTTGGTAAAAGGCGGAGCCTATTCGCGCTATTTTAGTGCAGCAAGCGGTTATGCAGCTAACGCTAATGTGTCTATTGGATCAAAAAAAGTAGCCTCATTAACTTCTTTCACCTTCTCAAAATTCAATGATTTACGTCAAGGAGCTAGACGAAGCCCGTTTGTTGGGAATTTTGGCGCTAGAACGTGGTATGTAGAACGCATCAATGGTATCGACTCCATGATGATGAATGCGGATACAAATCTTCAGGTCGGTTCTGGATATTCGCAATACGACATCCTTCAAAAATTTATTATTAAACAAGGTGATGGTATTAAACNNCATATTTTGAATTTCCAGTTGTCAAATTCCTCCAACATTGACCGTTATGATAGATTAACTCAATTGAGCAGTGGGAAGCCCAAATATGCAGAGTGGTATTATGGGCCTCAATTTCGATTATTGAGTGCCTACACATTTGAACACAAGGCTAAAACACGATTTTACGATCTAGCTAGAGTAACGTTAGGTATTCAGAACATTGAAGAGAGTAGGATGGACAGAAGATTTAATAAAGCCATACTAAATAATCGAATTGAGAAATTGAATATTATAACACTCAACTCAGATTTCTTTAAGAAAATTGGTCAACATGAAGTACGTTACGGCGCAGATGGATTTTTTAACGGTGTAAATTCTACAGCTTTTCAAAAGGATATTGTAGCAGATACGACAGCAAAATTAGATACGCGTTATCCAGACGGAGGATCTGTAATGCAATCTTTTGCTTTGTTTGGCACACACACTTGGGAAATTAACGACAAATTCATCGTGAATGATGGAATTCGCTTAAATTATGTTGGCTTGAATGCTAGATTTAACGATAAAACATTTTTTCCATTTCCTTTCAATTACATCCATCAAAATCATCAAGCTATCAATGGAAATGTTGGATTAATTGTAATGCCAACGAACGACTTAAGAATGACATTTAATGCATCCACAGGTTTTCGCGCTCCAAATGTCGATGATCTTACGAAAGTATTCGAATCTGTACCTGGAAAAGTCATAGTTCCAAATCCGAATTTAAAAGCAGAATTTTCATACACTGGTGACTTCGGAATTTCCTATCAATTAACCAAAGGGATTACGGCGTCAGCAAATACATATTTCACTTATTTAACTAACGCATTAACTGTAGCCAAAGGTACTTTTGATGGTCAAGATTCAGTTAACTACGATGGGCAATTAAGTGAGGTTATGACAACGACAAATGCAGGTAAGGCTTTTGTTACGGGATTTGAAGGTGCATTGTATGGTCAGTTTAATGAGAATTTTGGAATAACTGCAACTGTAAATTACACGTATGGTCGAATCATTTTGAGTGAGACAAATGTTAGCGGAAAAGATTCCTTAACCCCACTAGACCACATTCCGCCTGTTTTTGGAAAATTGTCCATGACGTATAATAAAGGAAAGTTCCGAAGTGAATTTTTTATGAATTATTCAGGATGGAAATTACTGAAAGATTATAACCTAAATGGTGAGGACAATTATTCTTATGCCTTAACTCAAGGAATGCCAAGTTGGTATACTTTAAATGCAAGAGTTGGTTATATGTTCAGCAATAATTTAACCTTGCAATTGGCTTGTGAAAATTTATTGGATCAGAATTACCGAAACTTTGCAAGTAATATTTCCGCACCTGGCAGAAATATTATCGTTACGCTGAGAGGAAATTTTTAGTTCAATACTCTTAATTAATTAGGGGGTTGTCGGTATCGGCAATCCCCTTTTTTATTTCAAAGATTCAGGCTTGGTTTTTACTCGTAACATACTGATGTACGCGATAGGTCAAGTAGATGTTTATTAGAATTAAAGCTATAACTAGATAACCTAAAATATCAAAATTTTCTAGCGGACTCATCTCATTTTTTTGGGTTACAATCCAACCGCCAATTAAAGCGGCAATTCCACCTGCCAGTTGTTGAAGAGATGAATTAATACTCATAAAGGCTCCACGATCTTTCATTTCTGGAATTGAAGCGGCTAATGCTTGAGACGGAATCATTCGTGCCATAATTCCCATCATCATCATAATGTTTACTAAAATTAAAGTTGTTAATGAAACTCTTGACAAATGTGTATAGATAATGACTGAAATAACCATTAAAATTGATGAGGCGGCAAAAACATAAAACTTATTGAATTTATCACTTAATATACCTGCAATTGGCATTATTGCGAAAGTGACTAATCCAACAACCATAAACATAAGTGGTAAATCGCCTTGAGAAATCCCGATATTATTTACGGAATACGCACTTCCCCATGGCATCATGAGGTATCCGCCTAAGGACATGAACATCGTTGCGACAAATCCGATCTGATAATTCTTGTTTTTAAAAGTCTGAAACATATGTTGAAGTGCTGGTAATCTTTCGAGGTTAAGATGTTCCTTTACCGGTTTCATATAAACAATAATAACCAAGAAAATAACAACGGCTAATCCGACTATCATAAAGAAAGGCATCTTCCAATTCCAACTGTTTGCAATAAATAAACTCAAGGGTATTCCTACAATTTGACTCATTCCGAATCCCATTTGAATAAAACTCATCACCCTGCCGCGTTGATTAATTGTAAATAAATCGGCTATAATTGCTAAGGAAATAGAAGAAATNNAGAGCTAGATATACCACAAAGTAAAGTCCCCAATATGAATCCCGCATAAAAAACAAGCAACAATTTTTTTCGATCAAATTTATCGGCAAACGAAGCAGTGAAGAAACCTGAAACGCCTGCTGCTATGGCATAACTAGACACAACAATTCCAAATTGGGAAGGTGTTATTTTAAGCTCTTTAATTAACAAGTCGCCAAGTGGTGACATAACCATGAAGTCCAACACAACCGTAAATTGAGTCAATGAAAGTAAAAGAACAACTATTTTCTGGTAAGGTGTAAGTGTTGTCGCTTGGTGCATACTGCAAAGGTAGTGTTTTATGTTTCTAAAATTCTTTATGCCTTTAAGTTAATATCAATATTTCAAATGTTACATTTTAACATGACTGATTAAGTATTGCTAAATCAGACAGTATTTTTAATACGAAAAAATAATTTTTAACCAAATCATTTGAGGTTGTAATTAATTTGTACCTTCACTTAAAAATTTAAAAAATGAACTTTTTAAAAACATATTTCGCAACGATTCTAATTACGATCGCCGTTATTTTAACTGGATATTTATTAGGTCATGCATACATGTCAAAAGGAAAGCCGGAGCCTACAATTAGTGTGGTTGGACTAGGCGAAGAATCCTTTGATTCAGATTTAATTGTTTGGAATTCTTCTTTCAGTAGAAAAAATATTGATTTAAAGACTGCCTATGCAGAATTAAACAACGATTTAAAACTTTTAAAAAACTACCTAAAACGAAAAGGAGTTGCAGATAGTGACATCATCATTGAGGCGGCAAATATTCAAAAAGAATACAGTAACGAATACGATGAAAATGGAAACCTACGCAACACCTATTTTTCTGGTTATAACATTACCCAAAGTGTTAAGGTTCAGTCGAAAAATGTAGAATTAGTTGAAAAAGTTTCGCGTGAGGTATCCGAATTGATTGATGCAGGCATTGAGCTAAATTCACAAGCGCCAGAATACTATTATACGAAATTGGCTGAGCTTAAGTTAAAAATGATCGAAGAGGCTACAAAAGACGCACACGAACGAGCAGGAAAAATTGCGGAAAACGGTGGAGGCGAATTAGGGAATCTCAAAAATGCCGATATGGGGGTTTTCCAGATTACTGCTGAAAACTCGTCTGAAGAATACGAGTGGGGCGGAAGTTTTAATACCACTGCTCGAAGAAAAACAGCGAACATCACCATTCGTTTACAATACGAAATCGACTAGAAATTTAGTTGAATTGATTTTTGTCAAGCTTCAGCCATTCAAGGGTTGAAATCGAAAAAATATCCTCCTTTACTTCGATTGGCAGGTTACTGTCTTCTATGAATTTTCCAATTTCAAGATCACCAAGCGGGAACGGATAGTCAGATCCGAGACATACACGTTTTGATCCCTGCAATTTTAAAATGTAGTTGAGCGCATCAATGTCATGTGTGATACAATCTACCCAAAATTTCCCTAGATATTCTCTAGGATTTCGTTCGTTGTCAACAGCCACTAAATCTGGTCTGCAATTGAAGCCATGTTCGATTCTGCCAAGGGTTGGTAAAAATGAACCGCCTGCATGAGAGAAACAAACTCGTAAACTAGGAAGTTTTTCTAAAACCCCACCAAAAATCAACGAGCATGCAGCTCTTGAGGTTTCAGCGGGCATTCCCACAAGCCACGGTAACCAATATTTTTTCATGCTATCAAATCCCATCATTTGCCAGGGGTGAACCATTACCGCCAAATCCAAACGCTCGCAAGATTGAAAAATAGTGAAAAACTTTTCCTCGTTTAAATTCTCATCGTTAATATTCGAACCAATTTGAATTCCTACTATACCAATTGATTTTATTCTCTCGAGTTCTTGTATGGCAAGTTGTTCATCCTGCATTGGAATTGTGCCGAGGCCTATATAATTTTTGGGGAATTTTTGAACTAATTCAGCGATGTGATCATTTAAAAACCGACTTAATTCTAAACAGTCTTTAGGTTCTGCCCAATACGAAAACATTACCGGAATCGTACATACGACTTGAACTTGTGTATTAAACTTTTCGTATTCGGGAATGCGAATAAGCTCGTCCCAACAATTGTCTTTTATTCGTCTAAAAAACTGACCACCTTGCATCATATCGGCAGTTCCGTCCTCATTGTGTTCTAAATGAATGAACTTTCCATACCCAAACTTTTTCGTCCAGTTGGGCATAACTTTCGGAATAATATGCGAGTGCATGTCTATTTTTAACATCTTCGTTCTTTTAGATTACAGCTCTATTCATGATGGCAATCATGGCTAACATAACCACATATATTTGTTCTGCGGTTTCTTCTGTCATGTCACTGCCATCATCATCGGCGGTAGAAACATCTGTAGCCATTAGAAAGGCCAAATGGGGCTGGTCGCAAAACGACTCTATTAATTCTTCATCCTCCGTTTCAAAATATTCATCAAGCATATCAAAAAAAGGTTCGTGAACTTCATCAATATCTTCCTCTGTAATAGGTTTCAGTGAAATACCTTCCTGAAAAAAAGATTCGTTTATTAAACAAAAATAATAGACGATAAGTCCGTCTAAGTCTTCATTTTGATATTCAAGTGCAGCAGAAATTACATAATCAAACAAGATGGCTTGTTCGCTCGTATATTTCTGGGTAATGATCTCCAATTGTTCATCGTTTAGGTTATCAACTATCGCAATAGCTTTGTCTATGGAGGCTCTAGAAACGTGTTTCATTCGTTGGTTTTTATATAAATCCTAATTCAGTCCTTTGTTTTCGAAATGATTTAGAATGTGTTGATTCATTATTATTTTGTGTAAATTTAACTAAGAATGGTGCAATTTTTCGTGTCGTGTAACAAAAGATACAAACACAAATTTTTTACCTGCTTACTTTTGTCGAAAATCATATGAAATAAGCAAAAAGAGATTTTCCTTAAAGACACTGATCAATAAATCTCTTTTGCGATTTCATATGACCAAAAAAAACAAATTATATGTATATGAATAAAGAAACTCTTTTTACAATTGTTGGGTACTTAACCGGAGGACTTGGAGGGTATTTGTACTACTTGGCATTTCCTTGTGAGGGTGGATGCACCATTACATCAAACGTATTAATTACAGTTATGCTCGGCACTTTTATTGGAGGGTTTCTCTTTCAAGTAATTCATGAACTTTTTTATGAAAAATCAGAACAAAATGGAAAGTAAGTTAACAATTGTAGATGTGCGAACCGTCGAAGAATTTAGAGGAGGCCATGTGGCGGGATCTATTAATATTCCACTTCAAGAAGTGATAGCTCGAGTTGAAGAAATTAAGGCTCTGCCTCAACCCATTATTTTTTGCTGTGCGAGTGGAAATAGAAGTGGACAAGCGACGCATTATTTCCGTTCTTTAGGTTTAGAATGTGAAAATGGAGGATCTTGGCTTGATGTAAATTATCAACTTAACAATCAATAAAATGTCCTTTTTCTCGAAATTATTTGGTAATTCCGTTGATTATAAATCAATAGTTGAAAATGGTGGCGTCATCGTAGATGTGCGTACTACAGGTGAATATAAATCCGGACATATTAAAGGAAGTCTGAACATTCCACTTCAAAACTTGAAAGCTCAACTGAACAAAATTCCAAAAGACAAGGTAGTAATTACCTGTTGTGCTTCCGGTATGAGAAGTTCTTCAGCGAAAAGTATTTTGTTAGCAAACGGATTTAAAGAAGTGCACAACGGTGGCGGCTGGTCCTCTTTGAGCAGAAAAATCTAATCGATAAGTATTTTACGACCTAAATCGTTCGTTAAAGGCCTTTTCTTGTGATTCACGAAGTGTTTCTAAATTAACGGGAAGACTGCGTTTCCATCGTTTATGTGTCCAAAGCCAATAGGAGGGCAGAGTAATAATTTGATGCTCCAGTAAACGGGTATGATTTTCAGTAACGTAACCAAAAGAACAACTTCTCGGATTCTCTGTAACTAAAGTTAACGTCATGTTGTAATATCCGCGTTTTACTGGTATTATTGAAAAATATACCACAGCGGCATTGAATTCATTGGCCATAAATTCTGTTCCAAGTAATACCGGAGATTGTTGATTTAAAAAATTAGTCCAATAAGCTTTTTCTGAAGACGGTGGCGCTTGATCACCTAAGGTAAGTACAGCAAATGGCTGAGAACAATTTTTCAACGCTGCTTTGTAGTTTTTGGCGTTCAATACCGTCATTCCGAAACGGCTCCTTTTTTCGTTTAATTTATCGTTCCAAAAATTACTTGTCAATGGCATCCCAATTCCGAAGGCTTTGTGCTGAAATAAGGCAGCTTGTGCGGTAATTAACCATTCCCAATTACCATAATGTCCTGAAATGAGAATCACTGATTGTTTTTTAGCATATAATTCATCTAAAAGTTCAGGATTAGTAACAGAAAACCGTTGCATTAAGTCTCTCTGTGAAATGCTCAAGTTTTTAATACCCTCCACCAATAAATTGCAAAAATGTCTGTAGAAGTCTTTCTCTAGTTTTTTAATCTCTCGCGTACTTAATGTGTTGAAACTTTTTAAAAGATTTGACCTGACAACTTTTTTTCGATAGGGTATTAGGTAGTATAATACAAGATATAATGCATCTGATATGAAATACAAAGCCCACNNCGGCAGAAGGGATAACGGATAAATGAAGAGATAATAGATTATTCTCATTAATCTGCAGAATATTTGGAAGCCCATAATTTTTTCATTGCCTCATGAATTTCCTTTTCCTTGGAAGAACTACCAGTGTGATAAAAATTATGCCCTTTAATTTCGTCTGGCAAAAATTCTTGTTCGATAAAATTACCGGGGAAATCATGGCTGTATTGGTATTTCTGTCCATACCCAAGCTCCTCCATCAATTTAGTTGGTGCATTTCTCAAATTTAAAGGTACGGCTAAATCTCCAGTTGACCTTACTAATTGTTGCGCCTCATTTATGGCTTTGTAGGCTGCATTTCCTTTTGGTGATGATGCCAAGTACACAACGCATTGCGCTAAAATAATGCGGGATTCAGGCCAACCCACATGTTCTACCGACTGAAAACATGCATTCGCCATCAATAGAGCGTTTGGATTTGCTAAACCTATATCTTCTGCCGCTAATATCAATAACCTTCTGGCGATAAATTTGGGATCTTCTCCGCCTTCTACCATTCTGGCCAACCAATAGATTCCTGCATTAATATCACTGCCACGAATTGATTTAATGAAAGCTGAAATAATGTCGTAATGCTGTTCACCGTCTTTGTCATATTTTGCTAAACTTTGCTGCGCATTATTTAAAACGACTTCATCCGTGATTTCTATTTGTTTCTGGTCCTGAAATGTTCCAACAATAATTTCAAAAACATTCAATAATTTACGCGCATCGCCCCCGGAAATTCGCAATAATGCGGCAGTCTCTTGAAGTGTTATGGATTTTGTTGCCAAGTATAAGTCTTCGGAAATCGCACGATTCAAAAGCAATAATAAATCTTCTTTTGTGTGATCTTTTAGCGTGTACACTTGACATCTTGAGAGCAATGCTGAAATAACTTCAAAAGACGGATTTTCAGTCGTAGCGCCAATTAAGGTCACAATACCTTTCTCCACTGCTCCGAGAAGAGAATCCTGTTGAGCCTTTGAAAACCTATGGATTTCGTCAATGAACAAAATGGTTCCTTTTGGCTGAAAAAGACCGCCATTTTCTACTTGTTGAATAACTTCTCTAACGTCTTTAACTCCTGAGCTGATGGCTGATAAAGTGTGGATAGGGCGATTTAAGTGTCGAGCTACCAATTGAGCTAAAGTAGTCTTTCCAACGCCTGGTGGCCCCCAAAAAATCATTGAAGGAATAACCCCGGCATCTAAAGCTCTTCTTAGTGGAGCGTCATTTGCGAGTAAATGCGCTTGTCCGATGTAATCATCTAAGATTTTAGGACGCATTCGTTCAGCTAACGGAGCATTATTCATAAGTCAAATTTAACCAATTCAATTCAATTTTATTTTCTTACTTTCGTTTTTAACTAAACTAATACGATATGAATAATTTAAGAAAAGGGGCATTAATTGGAATGCTATCAGGTCTCATTACAATTTTGGGCCTGTTTTTAAACTTGTTTGAAATTAAAATTAAAGATCCTTTAACGAGTAAAGATGAAATTTTACAATTGAGTATCAATGGTATCAAGTCCTGGAGCGATTTACCTAGTGAAGGACAAGAAGCTTGGGGGATTATTTTTAATATTTTTCTTGCATTTGCAATTTTAACAATCGCATTTTCGTTTTTATCCAACAAAAGAAATTTGTTAGCTATATTGACTATCCTAATTTCACTAGGAAATTTAGGTTTCTCTTTTCTCATTTACAAAACGGGAAGCGATGCTTTTAAAGAGGTACCAAATTTTGTAAGCTTCTCATTCGGAATGGGTATGTATTTATTACTAGGTGGTGCAATACTTGGCGTTGTTGGCGCCATCTTGGCCTTAATTAAAAAATAAATACCAAATTGAACAAAGTAAAATCTAGGAATTTCCTAGATTTTTTTTTGTCTTAAAACTCGTTAAAATTTCTAATTTTGACCAAACGAAAGAATATGTTACTAGAAAATAAAGTTGTTCTCATTACCGGTGCATCTCGAGGTATCGGCAAGTCAATTGCAGAAGAATGCGTAAAACAAGGTGCCATAGTGGCCTTCACGTATTTATCCTCTGAAGAAAAGGCTCGAGCACTTGAAGCTGAATTAACCGCCAATGGTGGGACTGCTAAAGGTTTTAAATCTGATGCTTCCAAATTTGAGGAGGGCGAACAACTCATTGATGACGTGGTGAATACCTTTGGAACTGTGGATGTTTTGGTTAACAATGCTGGAATCACGCGCGATACCTTACTCATGCGCATGAGCGAGGAGCAGTGGGACGAGGTGATTAATACCAATTTAAAATCGGCATTTAACTTAACCAAGGCTGTAATCAAACCTATGTTGAAGGCGCGTTACGGTTCCATTATCAATATGTCATCTGTTGTGGGTGTTCAAGGAAATGCAGGACAATCAAATTATGCAGCATCGAAAGCTGGACTTATAGGTTTTACAAAATCCATAGCGCAGGAGTTGGGTTCGAGAAATATTCGTTGCAACGCTATCGCACCAGGATTTATTGAAACTGAGATGACAGGTGCATTGGACGAAAAAGTTGTGCAAGGCTGGAGAGATAGCATTCCTTTAAAAAGAGGAGGATTACCAACTGATGTCGCAAACGCAACTATATTTCTAGCATCTGATATGTCTGCTTATATAACCGGGCAGACCATTCATGTTTGCGGTGGAATGTTAATGTAATCAGATGAATATAAGACCTAGACGAAATCGAAAATCTGCTGCTATCCGAAACATGGTAGCCGAAACACATCTTGGTGTTGAGCACTTAATTTATCCTATTTTCCTCAAAGACGGAAATGGAATTAAAGAAGAAATCTCNNTCATGAATTGGAGAGTTGTTTGTCGCTCGGGATAAAAACAATAGACATATTTCCAGCTGTGGATGAAAGCTTGAAAGACAAGATGGCAACCTATAGTTATGCAGACGATAATTTTTATTTAAAAGCCATACACACCATAAAGGAAAATTTTCCGGAGCTAATGGTAATGACAGATGTTGCTATGGATCCGTATTCTTCAGACGGGCATGATGGTTTGGTGGAAAACGGTGAAATTGTCAACGATGCAACATTACCTATTCTT
>DORI01000259.1:0-2459 GCA_003512365.1 Crocinitomicaceae bacterium
GAAAACGGTTTTTGTCCAAGAAAATGAACTTGGTCTGAACATTCCGATTGACTTGCAAGATTCATTAAACTTATCACGTAAGATTGATTTCCAGAACCTACTAGAATAAACTCGACTTTTTTATTTCTCTTTTTGAAAATGGAAATGGCTTCAATTACTGTTTCGAGCCCACGAACAGGTGAAATCCCACCGACGTATGCGATATAAAAAGTATCTTTTTTGAATACAAATACATCAGTTTCAGTGATGCCGGCAAAATCAAGTTTTTCAAAATTTGAAATAACTGTTATCTTTTCTGGATTTAGGGAATACTCTTTTATTAATTTCACTTTCATTTCATCGACAACGGCAATGATATGGGTGGGAATTTGGATGATATTTTTTTCGAATTTTTTCCAATGTTTTACGCTGAAAAAAAGCTTGTCTTTTAAAGACTTTAAAAATCCTTTCTTAGACAATGCCAATTCCTCCAGCATTTCTGGATAATTCTCGTGCATGTCTAAAATCACTTGTCCGTCTTTACCTAAAAGTTGCTTAGCAGTTTTAATTAGAGGCAAATCATGAACATGTAGAAGCGTTACTGTATTAAGTTAAATAAATTTTTTAAGTCCGAAATAGAAAACAAAATCAATGAAAAAGATTGAAAAAAGTATGTCGTGAATTCCTTTTACAAAATGCGAGTAATTTATGCCAATTCGGACAATTTCAACTCCATTACAGGTTTCATTTCGAACCAATCCTTTTTTCCAACGGGAAATAACACAAACAGGGATACCTCCAGCAGCAATAGATTCGGCCTCTTTTCTTACCCTTATGTCTTGTGGGTAAAATCCATCTACAACCATTACATACATGTCACTTGGAAAAGAAATTATCAATTACCTGTAGAATTCGTTGTGTTGATTTTCCATCCCACAATTCTGGAACTGAGACACTTTTTTTCGGATTTTCAATCGTTGAAAGTATCAATTCCACATCAAAATCCATAAGTAAATTGCTTCCAATAGTAGTAGTGATTGGTCGTTCGGTATTTTCACGCAAGGTGATACATGGTATTTTTAAATATGTCGTTTCTTCTTGAATACCACCAGAATCAGTAACAAGTGCTTTGCTAATACTCACCAACTTTTGAAAGCTGAAGTAGTCTAATGGCGGGGTTATCGTTAAGTTATCGATGGCAGCTAAATTGGTGTGTAAGCCCAAATTTTTAAACCTATTTTCCGTTCTAGGATGAATTGGAAAAACAACCTGATATTTTAAGCTCAGTTCGGTAAGTAAATGGATGATTTTTTCTATTCCTTGTTTCTCATCCACGTTTGAAGGCCTGTGCAAGGTAACCGTAATTATCTCACGATTTTCAGTTTCAAAAGGCAATGAAGTCTGTGCGATATGCTCATTAAATGCAACAAGTGTATCAATCATCGTGTTTCCAACTAAATGAATTTTGGATTCCTCCTTTCCTTCCTTTAGTAGATTTTCATGTCCGCTTGGTTCAGTTACAAAATACAAATCACAAATTTCATCTACCAAAATTCGATTGATTTCTTCTGGCATAGATCGGTCAAAACTACGCAATCCACTTTCGATATGTCCCAATTTTATCCCAAGTTTATTTGCGACAATAGCTCCGGCTAAAGTTGTGTTTACATCCCCAACTACCAAAAGTAAGTCAGGACGATCTTCGTTTAGGATTTCTGAAAGTTCAAATATAATATGTCCGATTTGCGACGAAGGATTCCCTGAAAAAGGGCTGAGAAATTTGTCTATTTTTAGCTCAAATTGCTCAAAAAAAACAGAGGAAACAGAGTCCGTATAATGCTGATTGCTATGAATTAAGGTTAATTCTAAATCCGGAAACTTTTCCAGCTCCTTCTTGAATTGGGTAACCTTTACAAAATTCGGTCTAGTACCAACAAGCAAATCAACTTTTGGCATTCCTTACGAGATTTTTTGTGATTTAATTGATTTGAAGATAACTACTAAGAACGAGCTAAGAACTAACAGAAACAATGAGATAGAACCAAATTTCGAAATGACACTTCCAGAACTAAAACTCTTTGGTTCGAATTTCCATTCTATTTTATGTTTACCTGCTGGAACAAGGGCCCCTCTTAGAATATAATTTGCCCTAAATATTTTATCCGTTTTCTCTCCATCGATATAACAGTTCCAACCCTCCGGATAATAAATCTCGCTGAAAATTGCGGGGGCTTCAACTTTTGAATTTGACTCATAAGTAATAGAATTCACATCATAAGAGGTCATCTGAACAGTACAGGACGAGTCTACGTCATAAGTCGTCAAAAGAACTTTACCTAAATCAGCAAAATCTTTTATGTTCAGCACCGCTTCTTTTTTACTATTTAATTTACCGAGAACATTCATTTCATCATTAGCGGTTTCTACTTTTTTTATCTGCCCAACAAACCAAGCATTTCCATTTGCTCCCTTATTTTTAA
>DORI01000259.1:2617-9412 GCA_003512365.1 Crocinitomicaceae bacterium
TGTTCTTTTGTTCAGTAATCATTTTTTGTTCAGACTGAAGCATTTCCATTTCAGCTGAAATACGGTGTTCTATAACTTCTTGATATCGTTTCAACTTCGCACCGTGGTATCCTCCGATGCTTTTATGAAAATAACTTGTATTCGTTTCATTGAACGGATTTCCAAAAGAAAGCACACGGTAATTAGAATTCAAATTCAACGTAGCGAATGTGGCAATCATCTCTCGCGTTTTTTCTGATTTAATTTGTTTGTAGATGTGTGAATTATCCATTTTTGATAAAAAATCAGATTTTAACACTTCGAAATTTTTTATCTGACTTTTCTCCCTGTTCAAAATGCTTGAATCAGAAGAAGTTGGCAAAGCTTTCGGAATGGTAGTTAATTCCTCATATTCGTATTTAGCCAACATTTTATCGGCTTTTATACCATCTAAATACCCTTTTGCCATGTACTCATCTATCATCTTCGTTTCTTGTTCCGTATTGACCGTTTCATCGATGGGGTCATTATTGAAATAGCGTTTTGCTACTGATAAATTATCATAGGTAACTAAAGCGAAAAATATTCCAATAAAAACAAGGTGCGTTACTTTTCTCCACGCCATTAATAGAAAAAGTATGCTTGATAAAATAATCAATACCAAACCTCGCGAGATGTCAGCGCGAAATAAATCAATTCTAATGTCTACTAGACTATTTTTTAAGCCGTTAATCAAATCAACTTGATCTGCTGGTGTATTTGAATTAGTTGCAAACATTTGGGCTTCTTGAGGGCTTAAAAATGCTCCCGAGAATGAAGGAAAAAGATACAAAACGACAATTCCAAATACCATGGACATCAAACCCACAAACCACCATTTTCGATCACCGTGAAGTTCTTCTGATTTTTGAATAGCCTCATTTTTATCTTTTGGAATCATTAACCATAGCGATAAGTAAATGATAACACCCCAACCAAGTATTATAGTTGAAACCAACATTAAGGCGCGAATTAAATTCTTATCCTTTCCGTAATAGACTGCTAGTCCCGTACAAACACCAAAAATGATTTTTCCGTCGTTCAGAAGTAACAACGATTTTGCCTCTGATTTTTCCGATTCTACTACTTTCTGTGAAATCAATCCATTCAAGAAAAGTAATGCCATTGCCGGTAAAATAAGTTGAGCCAACACTAAAATCATCTTTGAGTCTCGAAACTTATTATACATTGGGAACTGCTCTATAAAAAAGGCATTAATCCCATCCGGATCATTTGAAGCCAAAAGCGCACTTAGTACTAAAATGAAAAGAAATGGCCAACGTAATGAATCGCGCACAAAAACAAAACCCAATAAGCCGAAAACAATTATAATTATTCCAAAATAGAACGCTCCACCACTTGCCGCTTGCCCTCCGAAATAGGTCACGAACATGGGGCCTTTCTGGGGATTATCATTGAGCAAATAATCTGAGTATTCGCTATATTTGGAATCCTTCGTGATTATCTTAACCGCATCTTTATTATTTACAAGATATTGCTGTGCTCCCCCTTTTACATTTGGAACNNGAATGTAACTTTTATTCAGTCCATTTTCATCAATGCTCGACGATTCCTGACCTTTTGGTTTAATTGTCAGCTCTGAAGCTCCTCGGGTGGTGTGTTTACTGTATTCCTGTGTAGTAACCAAATTACTTGCAGAAGGAAGAATGGCAAGAATTCCTGAAGCAGCAAGAATTCCATAAGCAATTACTAACTTTTTCCAATCTTTTTTTAATGCTATGCGAATGGTTTCAGAAATAGCAATAGCCACCAATAGAAATGCCAAATAGTACGTCATTTGCAGGTGATTAGCTGTCACTTGCAACGAAAAAAACAAAGCAAAAATTGCACCTCCGAGCAGCGCTTTCCCGCGAAACGCAAGTATGTAACCACCAACAGCCGGAGCAATATAACTTATGGCATTTACCTTGGACATATGTCCTGCACCGATGTATAAAATATTAATTGTTGAAAAACCAAAAGCAACGGCACCAACAATTGACAACCAAGGGTTTATTCTCAAGCACAAAGCGAAAATATAGAATCCCAACATAGTCCAAAAAAGAATTGCTATTGGTCTAGGCAAACCTAATTTCATTGCTTTATCTAAATGATATGTCCAATTATCTTGGTGAATTACAGAAACTTGATAAGCGGGCATACCACCAAACATAGAATTCGTCCAAAGTGGTTCTTGACCGTCATGTGTTACGCGGTAATCGACAATCTCTTTAGACATTCCGACGTGTTGTTTGACATCCCCTTGTTCTACCACATACCCATTGAACAGGGGCTGATAAAAAATAACTGCCAACACTAAAAATACCACCACTGCTACGATGTGGGGTAAAAAAAACTTTACTTTATTCTTATCCATACTTTTAATTTATTTGGGATTTGCATAGCGAGCCACATCTTCTCCTTTGATGATATTATCGCATAAAATAACTAACCGCTCTATGACATTTCTTAATTCACGAATATTTCCGGTCCAATTTATCTTTTGTAATTCAACTTTTGCTTCGCTAGCAAACTCCTTTTTCTGAATTCCTTGCTCTTGACAAACAAGGGTTAAAAAATGATCTGCTAGCAACGGAATATCTGTAATTCTCTCGTTTAAGGAAGGAACGTGGATAGGAATAACCGCAAGTCGATGGAACAAATCCTCTCTAAATCGCCCTTCATTTATTTCTTTACGAAGGTCTTTGTTTGTTGCAGCCACCACACGACAATCCACTTTAATATCCTTTTCTCCACCAACGCGTTGTATTACATTTTCTTGCAACGCTCTCAGAACTTTTGCCTGAGCACTTGCAGACATGTCCCCGATTTCATCTAAAAAGATAGTTCCTCCCGATGCGAGTTCAAATTTTCCTTTTTTATCTTTTACCGCAGAAGTGAAAGCACCTTTTTCGTGACCAAACAACTCACTTTCAATTAACTCGGCTGGAATTGCAGCACAATTCACCTCAATGAAGGGCATTTTCGCACGATTCGAAAGATCGTGCAGCGATCGTGCGACTAATTCCTTTCCTGTTCCATTTTGGCCTGTGATCATCACCCTAGCATCCGAAGGGGCCACACGCTCAATCATTTCCTTTATTGCAATAATCTCTGGAGATTCTCCAACAATTTTAGATCCTTTTATTTTTTTTACGGTCGCTTTTAAAGCTTGTGTTTCTTCAACTAAGTGATTTCTATCCTTCACATTTCTGAGAATAACTAATATTCTATTTAAATCAAGTGGTTTTTCAATAAAGTCAAAAGCACCTTGCTTAATTGCTTGAACAGCAGTTTCTACATTACCATGTCCGGAAATCATGACGATTGGCACATCAATTTTTTCCATTTGAATAGCTGTTAAGACTTCCATCCCATCCATCAAAGGCATTTTGATATCAGAAAAAACCAAATCAAATGAGTTGGACCGTAAAAGTTCTAAACCATCTTTTCCATTTTCAGCCTCATGAACCTGAATTTGTTCGAACTCTAAAATTTCACGCAATGCTCGTCTGATGGCTCTTTCGTCGTCAATTATTAATACTTTCATAGTCTATTTAACTGTTCGTTCTAACATCGGAACAAATTTAAAAGTTCCAAATTCCAAAATGCTATATTCTTCGTTGTTTTTCTTGGTAATTTTCAACATTTTCTGCTCATCCCCTTCACCAACGGGAATTACCATGTACCCCCCTATCTTTAATTGTTTCATTAATTCACGCGGAACATCAGGTGCGCCACATGTCACTAAAATTCGATCGTATGGAGCATACGATTGATTTCCAGCATACCCATCACCAAAAAATAGTTTTGCATTAATATTGAAAAATTCCAACATTTTTTTTGCTTTCAAATGCAAATCTCGGTGACGTTCAATCGATACAATTTTAACTCCTAATTTCCCAAGAATACATGTTTGAAAACCCGATCCAGTGCCAATTTCTAAAACCTTCATGCCTTTTTCGACTTCCAATAACTGCGTCTGAAAAGCAACGGTATAGGGATGAGAAATCGTTTGTCCTGAACCAATTTGAAATGCCATATTTGAATATGCTTGTTCCTCAAAAGCTAAATCTAAAAAGAAATGTCTTGGAATTGCATCGAAGGCTTCCAAAATTTTCTCATCTGTAATACCTTTCGCTCTTAACTCAGCAATAAGAATTTTTCTTTTTCCTTTGTGTTTAAATGTATCTTTTAAATGATTCATCCTTCTGATCTCAACAAATTTTTAATGTCTGAATTATGACCATAAATCACCATAATTTCTCCTTTTTGTAAAACAGTGTCTGGCGAGCTTACACCTTGAACTTGTTTTATCGTTTTATTCACCCCGATTATTGATTCTTTTCGTTCCTCCCTAATTGTAGTTAGAACTACCAAGTTGTAATTTCGACGAAAACCTATTTCATCCAAGGATTTGCCGACAAAAGATTCAGGTACCTTTACTTCTACTATACTATATTCAGAAGTGAGCTCGAAGGAATCCAACAAGTTAGTCAAACTCAATTTCTTGGCCCATTTTTCCGCTGTTTCGACTTCTGGATTGGCAATTTCAGTAATTCCCATAGCTGCGAGAACGTTTTCATGAGTTGCGTCAATTGCCCTACTAATCAGTCGTTTTGCATGTAAATTTTTCATTACAGCCGAGGCCATTATGTTTGCTCCTTTATCTTCACCAATCGCAATTATGACTATATCAGTATCCTTTAGCGGAAGTGTTTTAACCGATTCTGGATTGGTTGCATCCATGCAAATCGTGAAGGTAATTTTATCTTTTAGGGTTTCAACTCGTTGAAAATTCGTATCAATTCCAATCACTTCATTCCCTGCCTCTGTTAATTTTTCTGCAAGAGAGGAACCAAAATTCCCTAAACCTATGACTATAAATTTCATATACTAATTTATTAAAACTTCTTCCGAAGGATATTTATAATTTTTCTGATTAACTTGATCGAAAACTGCAATAAGTATTGTAAGCGTACTAACCCTACCAATAAACATTAATAGTATTAGTATCACCTTTGCACCTTCACCGAGCGTTGGTGTTAAATTGATACTCAATCCTACAGTACTAAATGCGGAAAACGCTTCAAATATAAGATGAATTGGGCGAACGTTTGGTTCTAAAATTATAAGCATAAAACTAGCCATTCCAATGGTAAGAAGTGAAAGAAAAATAATCGAAAACGCACGACGAACAGTTCCATTAGAAATTTCTCTTTTCGAAATTTCAATTCGTTCTTCTCCCCTAGCCATACTAATAAAATTCATACAAGCTACAGCAAAGGTGCTAGTTTTTATACCTCCTCCGGTTGAAGCTGGAGATGCTCCAATCCACATTAGAAGTATTGTAATTAATAGTGTAGGAAGTGCTAATGAGGCCATATCAAACGAATTAAAACCAGCCGTTCTTGGTGTAACCGAACCCATAAATGCAATTACCCATTTTCCTATTGGACCATGATCGGCTAGGACACCGTTGTATTCAAATATGTAAAATAATATAGTTCCGACTAACAATAAAAAGCTAGTTGTGACTAATATGATTTTTGAATTGGTGTTTAAAACCCAAGCTTTATGGCGTAAATTCTTGAATTTAAATACTTTTTTAACACGAATCTTTATCCGATAGGCCAATAACTCTAGTACATTTTGCATAATTGGAAAGCCTAATCCTCCGAAAATGATTAAGAAGCAAATTATTAACTGAAAAGGATAATTGTAAACTAACAATGGGTCATATAAATTCGATGAATACAAAGAAAATCCGGCATTATTAAAGGCACTCACGCTGTGAAAAACGGAAAAATAAATGTGCTGAAAAAGGTCAGAATGAAGCCCAATTGGAGAGGTAAAAAATAAGAATATTGCTCCTAATGCTTCAATTGTCAATGTTAAAATAAGTACATTTTTTAAAGAGGAAAACACCTTATTTAACTCATTTTCATTCGACAATTCTCCGAAATAAAGACGATTATTGAACGAGGAACCACCTTTGAAGAAAAAGCTAAAATAACTCGCGAAGGTCATGATTCCTAATCCTCCGATTTGAATTAGCACCAAAATTATTGTTTTACCCATTAATGTAAAAGCAAATTGAGTATCAACAACAGATAATCCTGTCACACAAACCGCACTGGTTGAAGTAAACAAAGCATTCAAAAATGAGATACCATTTGTGCTAGAATTTGGCATCATTAATAAAAACGCACCCATTAAAATAATTATTGCAAAACTAATAGTGAACAACTGTGCAGGGTTAAGCCCTGTTTTTCGATAATCTATTTTGTAGGAAGCAGATTCTCGTATGAAATATAAAATGAGAAATACTGAATAAAAAATTAGATCCTGTTCAAAGTATCCAAAACATATAAATAAAAAATAGGAAAGAAATAAAACATCATAGGTTATTATCCAAATATTCCATTTCAAGGAAGAAAAATACCGCAATAAGATACTTAATGCTCCAATAAATGCAAACGCTCGACATAAAAAAACAAATTCATTGGAAAAAATATTCTCCGTATCAAAACCAAAGAAAACAATCAGAATTAAAAGAGCTAAAAGCGCTAAAAATCCTGAAAATCTATTAAATATTTTTGCAATTTTATTGATGAACATTGGTAAACAAAGTTAACGTAAATATTCACGTAAAAGCCTAGCTTATTCCTATGATTTTCTAACTTTGCATTGAATCTAGCCTGTGCAGAAAGAAGAAAATTTATTTTGGTATGTTGTAAAAACAAATTCGCGTGCTGAGAAACGTGTTGTGGAACG
>DORI01000043.1 GCA_003512365.1 Crocinitomicaceae bacterium
TAACCTTGGTAATATCACCCTTGATTGCGTTAATGCAGGACCAAGTGCAAAACCTTCAGAAAATTGGTATTAGAGCGATTGCAATAACTTCAGCAATGAGTCAGCGAGAAATCGATATCAGTTTGGACAATGTGAAATTTGGTGGCTACGACTTTCTCTACACATCCCCTGA
This sequence comes from Crocinitomicaceae bacterium, assembly GCA_003512365.1. Classification (GTDB taxonomy): domain Bacteria; phylum Bacteroidota; class Bacteroidia; order Flavobacteriales_D; family Crocinitomicaceae; genus UBA952. The sequence continues at coordinate 173 of DORI01000043.1, forward strand.
GCGACTTAAAAACTCCATGTTTCTCACTAGATTTAAGCAAATGCAAGTCGGACTCATTGTCATCGATGAAGCTCATTGTATCTCGGAATGGGGACATGATTTTAGACCTTCGTATTTCGCTATTCATGAATTGAGAAAAATCAAGCCCAATGTACCAATGATGGCCTTGACTGCAACTGCAACATTAAAAGTTCAAGAGGATATTATTGAAAAATTGACCTTAAAAAATGTCCGAAAACACGAAGCTTCCTTTACGCGAAAAAACTTAAGTTACAACGTACAAAATACAACAAATAAGTTGGAGTATATACTTTCCTTTTGTAAGCAAAATAAGGATGTAGGAATTGTTTATTGTCAAACACGTAGAAGCGTGAAGGAAGTTGCAAAAAAGCTTCTCGCCAATCAACTTTCTTGTGGTATTTATCATGGAGGAATAAGTAGCGAGGAAAGATCATTGATGCTGAATCATTGGCTAACAGAAAAAACGAAAATCATGGTTGCAACAAATGCTTTTGGCATGGGTATAGATAAACCAAACGTGCGTTTCGTGTTGCACTATGAAGTTCCACCGACACTTGAAGCATATTTTCAAGAAGCTGGAAGAGCAGGTAGAGACGGAGTTTCCTCTAAAGCAATAGCACTGATTAACGGATTAGAAAAGAATGAATTTTTGGCTCAAGTGGCAGCTAAATTTCCTGAGAAAGATAGAGTTCTGCATAGCTATGTCGCGATATGTAACTATTTAAAAATTGCTATTGGATCTGGCCTTAACGAAAGTTACCCCATCGATCTCAAAGAAATATGCCACACTTATCAACTCGATTTTTCGGAAGTTTACAATTCAATTAAACTTTTGGAGACTGCCGGATATTTTAGTTTTAGCGAAGGATTTCATTCTCCCACAAAAGTTTTGGTCACTATTGATCATCTTCAAGTGTATAATTTCCAAATTCAACATCCAAAATTTCAAGAATTACTGAGTGTTTTGACAAGAACAAACAGTTCAATATTTGAAAATTTTCAAGATATCAGAGAGGAAGAATTAGGAAAAAGGTTAAAAAAAAATATCCAAGAAGTTAAAACTCAACTTGAATCCCTTGTTCGATATGGTGTTGTTGAAGTTAAATGGCGAACAGATTTACCAATGCTAACCTTTTTAAGAGAACGTTGCACTGATCGAGATTTCTCGTTGCATTATAACATTTACAAAGAACGAAAAGTACAAACTGAAGAAAGAAGTAATGCCATGATCAACTTTTTACATAATCATGAATGTCGATCTAAAATGGTATTAAATTATTTTGGTCAAGAAAGCGATGCGTGTGGTATTTGCGATATTTGCAGTAGTACTCATGAAGTTTTTTCTAGAGAAAAAATCGTTGCATTTTTGGAAAATGAAAAATCAATTTTTGAAATTTCTGACTATTTTCAGTTAGATGAAACAACAGTAAATTCCATTGTGCGTGAACTCGTCAAAGAGGAAATGATTAGATACACTGGCTGCGGATATAAATCTCTTTAATTATCGTATGTTTCAAGTCAGTTTTTATAAGTTTCCATTTGTTTTTCTTACCTCTTATTTTTGTTTTGGCTTATGTTTGGCGACCTATTCATTTGATTGGGAATTGGCCATTATTTTTAGTTTAAGCANNCACACTTGTTTTATTACTTTTTGATTGGAATTTCAGGTCGACACTGGGAGATAAATTATCAAATTTTATTATCCCCGGATTACTTTTCTCGATGGGTTATTGGAGTATTTATCTTTCAGACCTAACACAATATCCTGTAGAAAGAATAACAAACGAACCTGTTACTATTGAGTTCAGCATCAAAGAAATAACAAATAACCCTTCCCAATCTCATACAAAAGGCATTGGTATATTTCATCAAGTTAAATCAGGNNCTTGTTCTACATTGATTCTTCTACCAATTATAAAGAAGGTGATCGACTTGTCGCCACTACTCGGCTTACACCAATTGAAAACAAAGGAAATCCTGGTGAGTTTGATCAAGAAAACTATTGGAAAAATCAGGGTGTAAGACTTACCACTTTTATAAGTAACCAAGATGTTAAGTGGGTTGATTACAAAGCACCAATCCTTCTTGATAAATGGTTGGCTGACCTTCATGGACACTTAAGTTCCGTTTTATCTGAAAATCTTTCCGGACAAGAACTCGCCTTAGCTCAAGCTCTCATTTTGGGAGATAAATCCCTATTAAACAAAGAAACCAAATCATCGTTTTCATCGACCGGAGCTATGCATGTTTTAGCGGTTTCAGGTATGCATATCGCTTTGATACTTCAACTTTTATTAATTCTTAGTTCATTTTTTTACAGACTTATATCAAAACATCAAGCGACTCTCATTATCGTTGGATTGCTTTGGATTTATGCGCTTTTAACGGGATTTTCTCCGAGTGTAATTCGCGCAGTATTTACATTTACCATGCTCGCATTAGCCCAGCTCTCAGGGAATCAATTTAAACCCATTAATATATTGTTCTTTACTGCCTTGGTGTTATTAGTGATAGAACCTCATTTCTTTTTTGACATAGGGTTTCAATTAAGTTACCTTGCCATGATAGGTATTTATCTTACTTATGAGCCTATTTGCAAGTGGATTAAACCAAAAAATAAAGTAATCGATTTCTTTTGGAAAGGAACTGCCATCGGTTTTTCTGCCCAGGTTATGACCATACCATTAATGCTCTATTACTTTCATCAATTTCCTAATTACTTTATTTTGAGCAACCTCGTATTACTTGTTCTTTCTGGTATTATTCTAGGTGCTGGGTTAAGCTTATTTGTTACTTGGAAAATTCCAATTCTCAATCAACTCAACGTTGGAGTGTTGTTTATTTCGCTATGGCTGAGCCTTATTTCTTTAGCATGGATTGAGGATTTACCTGGAGCTGTAGCCTATGGTTTTGCATTTCCATTTATTCTCGTTCCCATCATGACTATTAGCCTATATTATACGATCACCTTGCTTCCATTTAGTAAAATTTGGCTGGTTACACTGGCGTTTTTCACATTATCATTAAGCTGGATAGTTTTATTGAGATGGAACAATTTATCATCAGATCACCTTGTTTTATTTAATCATTCTAAGCTTACTTTTGCGTTAAAAGAAAACGATAAAATACATTGTTTTATTGATGGTGATTCACTTGATATGAGAAAAGCTTCCTTTATTTTAGATGCGTATAATAAAGAATTTCCGGGGCAAATTCAATGGCACAGCATTAAGGGATTAAACGGTATGATTTGTCAAGGAAAAGATACCTTAAGATGGGAATCGGAAAAAGGTGAAAAAACCATCATATGGAAACACCACAGGATTCGTATTCAATATTCAACGATACAAAAAAATGAAGACGCAGATCATTACATGCCTTGGATTGAACATCCCAAGAGTTTGAAAAATGGAGCTTTCTTTTATTATTGAGGTAATTTAGCGAATAAATAAAATGCTAAACCGGTAAGTACTACAGAGGCCAAGACATTGATGATCGCAAACATGTAATTTCCACTTTGCAGAAGTTGCACATTCTCCATTGAAAAGGTACTAAAGGTGGAAAATCCGCCACAGATTCCAATTGCGAAAAACGGCCAATACCATTCATATTTCCCATACTTTGCGCTCATCCAAAAAATGAATCCCAAACACACTGAAGCCAAAACATTCGCAAACAAGGTAGTCAATGGGAAATTCCCAAATTTTAATATGGAAATTTTTCCAATTCCGAATCGCAAAAGACTTCCGATGCCTCCACCAAGAAATACCCAGAACCACGTCATGAACTACGCCATTTAGAAAGTGTAAATTTATTCACAAAAAAAGCAATACTAAAACCTAAAAATGCACCGCATAAAATATCACTAAGGTAATGAACACCTAGATAAATCCTGCTATACATTACAAAGATTGCCATAACTATTAACATGGTGTTCACCCACATTTTATTCTCTTGAAATAATGGAAATGTCAAGGTAACCAATACCATCATATTTGCCGCATGTGAGGATACAAATCCGTATTTCCCACCAAAATACTG
>DORI01000006.1 GCA_003512365.1 Crocinitomicaceae bacterium
CGCCTATTGTTTAACCGTTGAAGAAAAGACATTATTAAAAAAATTAGTTTCAAAAGGCGAACTTGAAATACCGAAAGATGAAGTAATCGAAAGCCAGTTCACGCAACTGATTGAAATCCTTGCATCTGCTGGATTCGAACAATATGAAGTTTCCAATTTTGCTCGTCCCGGTGGAGAAGCTATTCACAACGCTAATTATTGGAGGGGCCTTTCTTATTGTGGTTTTGGTCCATCTGCTCACTCTTATGATGGCAAAAGTAGACGGTGGAATGTTTCCAATAATTCTAGCTATATGCAGGCTGATTTTAACAAGACGGATTGGTTCGAAACGGAATTTCTAAATGATAACAACAGATGGAACGAGTTGTTTCTAACCGGTTTAAGGACAAAATGGGGAGTAGAAAAAGCTGCCATCCAACAATTAGGAGGATTTAGGAAGGAAGAACAAGAACGAATTGATTATTGGTCCGACCTCAACTGTTTAAAACACAATCTTCACGCGTTGGAGCTCACGAAAAAGGGCATATTGTTCGCTGATAAAATAGCACAAGACTTTTTTAGGTTAACATAAGTTATTTTTTAGCCAAAACGAAGAGTTATCGTTATTTTTGTCACATGTCAAAACAAGAACGATACGACAAAGCCTATTTAAGACTTGCCGAAAGTTGGTCTAAATTATCGTATTGTAAGCGGAAACAAGTAGGAGCTATTATTGTAAAAGATAATATCATAATTTCCGACGGTTATAACGGTACCCCCGCTGGTTTTGATAATTGTTGTGAAGACGAGCAAGGAAACACGCATTGGTATGTTTTACATGCGGAAGCGAACGCTATATTAAAAGTTGCGAAATCGACTAATAATTGTAAGGATGCCACTTTGTACTTAACACATTCTCCTTGCAAAGATTGTAGTAAGCTGGTATTGCAATCTGGCATTAAACGCCTTGTTTATAAAGAAGCTTATAAAGACACTTCAGGGATTCGTTTTTTGCTTGATGCTGGATTAGATATTATTCAAATTGAACAAATAGACGATGTCGGATAATCAAAAGCCTAATTATTTTTTACCGCTATACTTTGCGCTGTTTTTGGCGTCGGGGATTTTTATTGGCGATTTCATGAGTAGACCTCTTGAAGGAGAAAAATTAAAAAACCTCGAAAAAGTCGAAAAGCTCTACGATGTTATGAGTATTTTAGACGAGAAATACGTTGATAACATCAATAAAGACTCTATTTTCGATGCAACCATTAATGAGCTGCTTCACAAATTAGATCCTCACACGAATTATATCCCTTCTGATCAAGTTGCCCGAATGAAAGAATCCATTGAAGGAAAGTTTGGTGGCATTGGGGTTCGGTTTTTCTTGCTTCGCGATACAATTTGCGTATCCAATGTAATTCCGGGGTCTCCGTCTTTTGCGGCTGGGGTTCTTGCTGGAGATAAAATCATTAAGATTAATGGTAAAGTTGTTGCCAACGTAAAAGTTAACACAGATGATGTGATGTCTCAACTTAAAGGAGATCCGGGTACAAACGTTTCATTTACCGTTATCCGTAACAAGAAACCACTTACCTTTTCTATCAAAAGAGGGGTAATCCCTGTTCCAACGGTCACGTGTTCATACATGATCAATGCCGAAACAGGTTATGTGCTCATTGAACAATTCTCTGTGCCCACACATCAAGAATTCATTCAGGCTGTTCAAAAATTGAAAAGACAAGGAATGAAGGGATTAATCCTAGATCTTAGAGGAAATGGAGGGGGAGTGATGGAAGCTGCCGTTTCAATCGCAGATGAGTTTTTACCGTCTGGAAGACTAATCGTAAGCGCTAAAGGGCGTAGATTTCCTGAACAAAAAGAATTCGCTAAAGGTGGTGGATTACTTGAGGATATTAAATTAGCTGTTTTGATTAACGAATATTCTGCATCAGCTAGCGAAATTGTTGCGGGCGCTATTCAAGATAATGACCGAGGAATTATTGTTGGGCGCACTTCTTTTGGAAAAGGTTTAATTCAAGAAGACAGAGCAATGAATGATGGAAGTAGCTTACGCGTAACTGTTGCCCGTTACTACACCCCAAGTGGGCGCTGTATACAAAAACCTTATGCAGGAAAATCCTATGAAGATTACATTCGTGATCAAGAACGCTTCAATGAAAGAGAGTTACAACCGAATGACCTGAAAAAACTACCAGATTCTTTAAAATTTAAAACGTTAATTAAAAAGAGAACCGTTTACGGTGGAGGAGGAATATTTCCTGATTTTTATGTTCGATTTGATACTACCGGGATGGACTTGTTTTTCAGAGCCTGTCGGATTGAGGGGGTTTTTACATCTTTTGCTTTTGAATACCTATCTGGAAAACGAAATACTTGGAAAAGCCTCTTTGAATTTCAGCAGCAATTTGTAGTTAATGATGCTATACTAAAATCGTTTTATGAATTTAGCGCTAACTATTATAAATTGAACGTTTACGAAAAGCCGAACAAAAGTGCTAAAAACCTACTTATTAAAACAATAAAATCTGAAATTGCCAGACAAATTTGGATAGAAGAGGGTTATTATCGCATCGTAAACTCAGACGATAAAGAAATCAATACAGCGCTAAAAGAAATGGGAAAATTCTAATTATTGGTTTCCTCTTTTATTTCTATGGCAACCTCATTTTTTCTTCCAATAACTTGCCAAGGGGCATTATACCCTAAAAAATAGTGCTGATTTCCCGGTTTGATTCCATTTTTAATCATTAGTCCCATTAGTTTTTTTCGATAAGCGGCTATTTTTTCATCGTTCGCATAACCCGAAAACGAGATCACCGCCAAACGCATCGGTTTAACAGTAACCAATTCTACATCCCGAACAGTTGGGTCTGGAAGGTCTTGTCGATTGTATTGCTTTGGCATCACAAATGACATCGATGGGGAATTTCCCATTTCCATAAAAACAGGTGAAGTCATGGCAATTTTTTCTTCCCTTTCATTTTGTCCGAAAATATAGGAAGCCACCCGTCTAAAGCCTTCGTTAGCATTCTGTTCATATGTATTGTTGGATAGAGGTGTATTTGCCATTATCATGGAATCATACAGCCGAACTTCAAAATCTCCAAAATCTTTTAACACAATATAACTTGGGTTTTCGATTTTATTTAATGAATATGACATAATTAACTGTGATAAAATAAATACAATAACTAAACTGGCTGATACGTAAATCATTCTTTTCATTCTTTCTTAATGTAACTAGGTGAGGATTTTTTAAATTTCATTAGTCTGGGTATACTAATTGCTTTCACGTAAGGATGATCCGGATTTCTTTTTTCAAAATCTTGGTGATACTCTTCTGCCTTGTAAAATTTTATAAATGGCTCCAGTGTGGTCGTAACCTTAGAAAACTTTTTTTGCGTTATTAATTGTTTAATGTATTCTTGAGCTTTATTCTTTTCTTCTTCCGTTTGATAGAATATCGAAGACCTATATTGAGTTCCTTCATCTGGCCCCTGTTTGTTTAGGGTGCTTGGGTCGTGGGAATTAAAAAAAACACGCAACAATGTTTCGTATGAAATTTCCTTTGGATTATAAACGACTTTAACAGTTTCCGCGTGCCCAGTTTTTCCGATGCAAATTTGCTCGTATGTGGGATTCTTCACTGTGCCGCCAGAATAACCAGACTCTGCATAATAAACCCCTTTTACTGCCTCAAATATCGCTTCTACACACCAAAAACAACCGCTTGCAAAATAAGCGGATTCCTTGGTCGTTTGCGCTTTAGAAGAAAATGAACAAAAGAAGAATAGACCTGTTAAAAAACGCAACATAAATGTCTAACAAGTTAGCAGTCAAAAAGTTTTAACTATTTTTTGGCCTTATCAAACAAGTATAAGCCCAAAAAACTCAACATTAATACGGCCACAATAATAATAGCGGTGATAATTGTATCAGACATAACGAATTTTTAGTTTAAGTTATATCAATTATTTATTAATATCATTGAATTATGAATATTCGTAGGAAATGACCGAATAATCGTGGACAATAAATTATAATTTAAAATCCTTATAAAATATTTATCTGATAATGAGACTCTTATGAAAACAGTTTTTGTTTCCAATTTTCACAGTTTTTCGCAGACACAAGTTGAAGTTCGAACAAATAAGTGACCACTTGTTCAAATTCTGAAATCTTTATCTCATTAGAATAGTTCCAATTGGTTTCTTTCAGCCAATTTTCAACTTGGCTTAGTCGCAAGTTGTAGCGCCATGAAATTATTTCAGCAGCCTGCTCATTTTGCTTTAATTCAAGAGCCTTTTGGTGCACCATTGCACAGACCTCTTTTAACTCTGATTCGTGTTCTTTCATAATGTCGGTGCGTGCAGCAATAACAAAACAAGGCCAAGGGGTCACAACCTCATCAATGTAGCGGCATTTTTTCTGTTCTGTATAAGGAAATGTTGTATATTTTTCCCACAAAAAACCTTGTGCCTCGTTGTGCTGTAATGCCCATAATCCTCCGTAAACGTCGCCAACAACATTAAACGAAACATCCTCTTTTGGCCACCCTTGTTGATGCGCCTTTACATACGTCATCAAATGTGAGCCCGACCCTTCTCGAGAAATAGCAAACGTTTTGTTTTTTAATTGTTCAACTTTTGTTATGTCTGAATCAAATGGAACATGAATTCCCCAATGAAGCGGAGAGGTGACATAAACCATTAAAATTTTAGCCTCCAGTCCTTCGAGTATTGACTTCGTGATGCCTTCAGTTAACAAAACTGCAACATCTAGGCTGCCGGTTTGTAGCCCTTTGATCATTTGGCCAGTGCCTCCTGTCATATCAGACCAATGCAATTGAACCCCTAAATCATCAAAAGAACCCTCTTCGATGGCTAATCTCCACGGCAAATTAAAATGCTCCGGAACCCCTCCGATTTTGAACCTTTTCTTATTGTTCATTTGAAAAAAATTGTTTTTCGTATAGCTTACGGTAATAACCTTCCTTTATCATTAATTCTACATGACTTCCAGCCTCAACCATTTTCCCTTTTTCCATAACGATTATGCGATCTGCCGATTGAATGGTCGATAATCTATGGGCCACAACAATTGACGTTCTCCCTTTTGTTAGTTTAATCGTTGCCTCTTGGATTAATGATTCAGATTCATTATCAATGCTTGAGGTTGCTTCATCCAAAACAAGAATAGTAGGATTGTACACATATGCTCTAACAAAAGATAACAACTGACGCTGACCGACAGAAAGAGAGGTTCCCCGTTCGTTCAAGACATGTTGATATCCTCCAGGCAAGGATAAAATGAAATCGTGTAAGCCAACGTCTTTTGCGGCAGCTATGACTTGCTCGTCTGGAATTGTTTGATTTCCTAGGGTAATGTTCTCCATGATTGTTCCTGAAAACAAGAAAACATCCTGCAAGACCACGGCAATTTCTTTTCTGATTTCATCTAATGAGATTTCATCTAATGGGCTGTTTCCAATGTAGATTGTACCTTCGTTATATTCATACATTCGCGACAATAAGTTGACAAGTGTGGTTTTACCAGAACCCGTTGCCCCAACAAAAGCGATGGTTTCACCAGGATTTATTTTCAATGAAAAACTGTCAATAACAGGTTGGCCTTCTTTATAAGAAAACCCAATATTATCGAATGTTATCGGTTGATTAAAATCAACTCCAGTAAGCTTTCCGCTAATTTGAATTTCCGAATGATCGTCAAGGATTTCAAAAATTCTTTCTGCCCTTACAACCCCTCTTTGTAAAACATTGTATTTATCCGCCAACTGTCGAATAGGCCTGTATAACTGATTTATCCACAATGTAAAGGCAATGATTTCACCGTACATTAAATGAATGTCAACTTGCGTTTTACCTTCAACTTTCAGGGCTCCCCAAACGAGTAAAAAGGCGATTGAAAGTGAACTTAAAAATTCCACAATAGGAAAAAATATTGAATTCGCCCAGATCGCTTGAATGTGTGCTTTTTTATGTTCTTCGTTTATCTTAATAAACGATTGAAATTCGTGTTTTTCTCTGTTAAACAACTGAACAATTGACATTCCTGAAAGATGCTCTTGTACAAACGTATTTAACGCCGTCACAGCGGTTCTTTCCTTTTGAAAAGATTCGCGCATTGATTTAGCAAAAATACGTGTTGCGAAAATTAAAAATGGAATTGGAATTAAGGTCATTATTGCTAACTCCCAATCCGTGTAAAACATAAGGCTTAAAATGAAAACAAGTGATATAATGTCTCCAGTAATTTCCATTAAACCCGCAGAAAACACCTCTGTTATTGCTTCTAAATCTGAAACAACACGAGTTACCAAAGCTCCAACGGGATTTTTATCGAAAAATCGTGTTCGGAAGGATAATATATGTGCAAACACTTTTTTTCTTAAATCACGAATAAGGCTTTGTGCTAGAAGGTTTGAAAAAAAAGTTGAGAGCACTTGAAGCCCCCCTTCTAACAGAAGAAGTGAAACTATGAGAATCGACCACCATAGTAATTGACTGCTGTCTTGACTCTGAATAATGTATTTTTCCACCATTTCAGAAATTAGATAGGGGCGCAATGGGGCAAGAAAAGACAGGCTAATTACAGCAAATCCTGAGAGTAAAAAATACCTTTTGTAAGGGCCGATTAATTTTAATAGCCTTTTTAATAAAGGAAGTACTCGTCCCTTTTTTTCCATTGCACAAAAATACAAAACCTTAACGTGGGAATTTTATTATTCTTAGGTCGTTTTTGGCATTAATCACGAACTTCTTTGCCTCCTTTTATCAATCATTGTCTTCATGATTTGTGGAAAAGATTATTTTAACCTAACTTTGCGCCTTAAATTTAAACGGTGGGAGTAAAGATTTTTTCGGGTCGTGAATCCAAATACTTAGCAAAAAAGATTGCAGCCTCTTATGGCACCTCACTTGGAGATGTTAAAGTTTCGATTTTCAGTGATGGTGAATTTCAACCTTCCTTCGAAGAAACTGTGCGCGGACAGGATGTTTTCTTAGTGCAATCTACCATGCCGCCAACCGAAAATCTTTTTGAGCTTCTATTAATGATAGACGCTGCGAGAAGAGCTTCGGCTCGCAAAATAATCGCTGTTATTCCTTATTTCGGTTTTGCCCGACAAGATCGAAAAGACAAGCCACGTGTGGCAATAGGTTCTAAACTTATTGCTAACATGTTGATGGCAGCTGGCGTCGATCGTGTAATCACAATGGATTTACACGCTGATCAAATCCAAGGGTTTTTCGAAGTTCCTGTAGACCACTTATTTGCTTCAACATTGTTTTTGGATGAAATCAGAAAATTAGGGTCCGATAACCTCATCATGGCCGCGCCAGATGTTGGAGGGGCTAAACGAGCAAACTCCTATGCCAAAAACCTGAATATTGGTTTGGCTCTTTGTCATAAACACCGTAAAAAAGCAAACGAAATTGCGGAAATGACCGTAATTGGAGACGTTTCTGGACGCGATGTGGTAATCGTTGACGACATGTGTGATACTGCAGGAACTCTAACAACCGCTGCGGACCTTCTCATAGAAAAGGGAGCAAAAAGTGTTCGTGCTTTTTGTACACATGCCGTATTGAGTGGTCCAGCGTATGAAAGAATAAATAATTCGCGTTTAACTGAACTTGTGGTTACAGATACAATTCCTTTGTCTGGAAGTAGCCCTAAAATTCGTGTAGTAAGTGTTGCTGAGCTTTTTGGCGATGTAATCAAAAGACTCATGAATAATGAATCCATAAGTTCTCATTTTGTAATCTCTTAATTAATATACATGAAAACAGCACAATTGAGCGGTTCGCTCAGAGCGAACGTAGGGAAAAAGGACGCTGCCAATTTGCGTAATGCAGGCCGTGTACCTTGTGTGCTTTATGGACAAGGTGAGCAAACTCACTTTTCAGTAAAGCAAGTAGAAATCGAGAAAATTGTTTTTTCTCCGGATGTTTACCAGGTTGAATTAGAAATCGATGGGAAAAAATCGAGAGGAATTATCCAAGAACTTCAGCAACACCCGACTAAGGACACCATTCAACACGTGGACTTTCTTGAATTAACCGACACAAAAGAAGTGAGAGTAAAGTTGCCTGTTCGAATTACAGGTTCTTCGCGCGGAGTAATGGCGGGAGGTAAGTTAAACACTGCCTTTAGAGTGTTACAATGTGTAGGATTGCCAAAAGATTTGCCAGACGCTATTACACTAGACATTACAAAACTAAGAATCGGTCAATCCATCAGGGTAAATGCAATTGAAATCCCAGGCGTTAAATTTTTGGACCCTGCAAATGCTGTTGTTGTTTCCGTAAAAATGGCAAGAGGCGCTGTTAAAGGTGCCGATGCTGGAGACGACGAGGAGGAAGAGGTATAAAAACACAAAACATCTTTTTAAAGCCGCTCAACGAAGCGGCTTTTTTTATTCAAAAATTTTTTTTGACTTCATTATTTTCGATATCTAATGAACTTGTTCTCTGGTATCAAAAAAGATAATTATCTGTTAGTTAATTTTGAATGCAGTTATATGTAATTGAGAGTTTTTTAGATAGGTTTACACAACTTATTGTACTTTGTAAAATAATTCATTAATTTTACCCAAAATGCTAACTATGAAACAACTTCTTATTTTGTTCATGATTTGTTTGTTATCTCCAGTATTTGGTCAGAAAACGGTAACAGGAATTGTTCAAAACGAAAAAAAAGAACCAATGCCTTTTGTTTCAATTACAATTAAGGGGACTTCAAAAGGTGTGAAATCAAATGTTTTAGGTGAATTTAAAATTGTCATTCCAGATACAGGAAATGTATCGTTAATGCTTTCATTTATTGGATTTGAGAAACAGGAGTTAAAAATTACCGGTTTAGAACCATTAATTGTAACAATGGTTCAAGAGTCTAAGTCACTAAATGAAGTCGTGGTTGTTGGATATGGTTCCGCCACAAAGAAAGAACTCACAGGTGCGACTTCAAAGGTGGGTGGTGAAGACATAGAGAAATTAAATTTATCACGAATGGACCAAGCACTACAAGGTCAAGTTTCGGGTGTTAATATTTCCACAAATTCTGGTTCACCCGGTGGAGCTGCCAATATTAGAATTCGAGGCTTATCTACTTTTGGTGACAATGATCCGCTTATCTTAGTTGACGGGGTAGTATATGATTCTGAGGGGCTCAACGCTTTGAACCCTTCGGATATTAAATCTATTAATGTGCTTAAAGACGCAACAGCGGGGATTTATGGTGTGCGTGCAGCAAATGGCGTCATATTAGTCGAAACAAAACAGGGAAGACTCAATGCAAAACCGAAAGTCGAACTAACTTCATATTATGGTGTTCAATCGACAAGTCGCAAACTTGACTTATTAAATGCTACAGAGTATGCTATAATTAAAAACGAAATGTTTGCTTTTGGCGGACAAGACATGCCATTTAATAACACCGCATTGGGCGTGGGAACAAATTGGCAAGACAGTGTATTTAAAAACGCCCCTGTGCAAAGCCATAACTTAAGCATGAGTGGCGGAACTGCTAATACTAGATACTCATTAGGTTTGGGTTATTTTTCACAGGATGGAATCGTGGGTGGACCTAAATCGCATTTTTCAAGGTATAATGCTCGATTAAACTTAAGTACAGATTTGAGTAAAAAGTTAAAACTCAACTCTGTGTTTTTGTTTTCAAATGATTATCGCAACACGTTACCGGAAAATGGTATAGGATCCGTTTTGTATAATACAATAAATGCTTTTCCAAATGAACCAATTAGAATGCCTGATGGTTCCTATTCCTATTTGGAAGAAGTTAGTGATATTATCAATCCATTGGCACAAATTGCGAATCAATACAATTGGAGTTGGGCGGATAAGTTTGTTGGAAAGGAAGAATTGGTCTATGAATTCAATGAAAATCTAAGCTTTACGAATCGTTATAATTACAACTATGCTCAAGTGCAAAGTAAGGTGTTTTCCCCTTTAGCTTGGTTTGGCCC
>DORI01000007.1 GCA_003512365.1 Crocinitomicaceae bacterium
CTATACGACATCAGGTGTTTACACGGTAACGAACGGTTGTGCGACTGAGGTCTTGGCTTTAACCATCACACCTTCAACTATCAACACAACAACAGAGGTTGCATGTGGTAGTTACACATGGGCAGTTGATGGACAAACCTATACGGAATCAGGTTTATATTCCTTTACTGACGGTTGTAATACGGAAAATTTGGATTTAACCATTACACCACTAAGTGAGAATGTAACGACTGTTTCTGAATGTGATTATTACACATGGCCATTGAATGGTGAAACGTTTACTACATCAGGTATTTATTCAATCACGGATGGGTGCAATACAGAAACGCTTGACCTAACAATCACTCCTTCTTCAATCAATACTACGGTTGAAAGTGCATGTGGAAATTACACATGGGCAGTAGATGGACAAACATATACGGAAACAGGGGTATATACCATTGTCAATGGTTGTTCAACAGAAATTTTAGACTTAACTATTATTCCATTAACTGAAAATACAACATCTGTTTCTGAGTGTGGAAGTTATACATGGGCAGTTGATGGACAAACCTATACGGAATCAGGATTATATTCTTTTGCAGATGGTTGTAACACGGAATATTTGGATTTAACAATTACTCCTACATCTGAAAATATAACAACTGTTTCTGAGTGTGGTAGTTACATATGGTCTGTTGATGGTTTGACATATAACGAAACTGGAATTTACACCGTAGTTAATGGATGCTCTACAGAAGTTTTGGACCTTACTATAAATCCAATTCCTACTGCTCCTGAGGTGGTAAATAATGGCAACGAGTTAGTAGCAACTGCAGATCCTAATTATTTGGGAGTATGGGTAGACTGTAATACACAGCAACCAGTTGGTACTCCACCTATGCCTGCTCAATTTTCCCCAAGTGCTCCAGGACTTTACACTTATGTTTCAATTGATCCAAGCACATTCTGTTTTTCACCTGGAAATTGTGTTGAATTTACCAATAGTATAGTAGAGAATACGATCTCATTAAATGTGTTCCCTAATCCAGCTAGCGGAGAATTCATTATTGAATCAAGTATTCCGGGTTATGTTTCTATAGATGACTTAAATGGAAAAACTATAAAATCATTTGAGATTGCTACGGGAAAAACAACTATTGTGAATAACGAATTGATGACTGGAACATACCTTGTTAATTTTACATCTGAACAAAAATCAGAAACAATACGACTGGTTATAATTGGTAATTAATACACTAGATTAAAATAAAAAGGGGCTATTCTTGTAGCCCCTTTTTTTTGCTTTTGATTTTTATATTCTGTAATCGAAGATTGTGGATTCTTTGCAGAATTCTAGCGTAGTTTATTCGTAAAGAATTTCAAGTTGGTGAATTGGTGCTTGGATGAATTAAAATAATAGTTAAAGTCGGGTATCATCTCAACTTCACGAGTTAAATAGATGTGTGAATCTCGAAACAAGAGGCATTGATTAAAAAGAGCGCAATTACTGATAGCAACATAATTTTAAACCATAATTTTGAATGTGAGTTGTTACAATATTTCTTTTCTTTAAAAAGCGAAAATTTATATAGGTGCATCTCTAATTTCTTTTTTTTTTGCTATTTTTGCATCCCATTATCGTATTGAACTTCTTTTTAGTTTCGTTGTTTCAGGTCGAATTACTATTCAATAGAAAAGCCTCAATTGCGATAAGGATAATGTTCCTATAGCTCTCCCGATAGCTATCGGGATGGTTTGAGAGTCAAGGCTTAAGAAATACTTCGGGAAAATGGTCCTATAGCTCAGTTGGTTAGAGCACCTGACTCATAATCAGGTGGTCCCTGGTTCGAGCCCAGGTGGGACCACAACTTCAAGCAGTCTTAGACTGCTTTTTTTATAGGGCAATTAGCTCAGTTGGTTTAGAGCACTACCTTGACAGGGTAGGGGTCATTGGTTCGAATCCGATATTGCTCACGATTTATTTGATAAAATTTGTCTTTCGCTTTTTAATAGTTTACTAATTTCAAGATTAAGAATGTCAATTAATATAGCAGATCAAGAGCGAATTAAACGAATCACCCTTGCGATTCGCCAAGAACATGAGCGGTTAAGGTCTACCTATTCGTGGTTGAAATTTCAAGATTTCATTGGTTTTGGCTTACTTATCGTTAGTACATCCATGATACTATGCTTTTCTTGGCTTTGGCATATTGAAATAATTTCAACCTGGTTCTTGGTAATTTGGGTTGCATTTTGGACGTCAATTCTACATGAATTAGAGCACGATTTAATCCATGGTTTGTATTTCAAAAGTTCAAAATTCATGACGAATGTAATGTTTGGTGTGGTTTGGATTTTTAGACCTTTAACACTGAATCCATGGATTAGGAAATATTGGCATCACCACCACCATCAACATTCGGGAAAGGTTATAGATATTGAAGAGCGTGGCGTTACAAATGGAGAACGTTGGTCACTCAAGAGGCTGATTATGACACCAGACTTACTGTTGAGTTTTTTATTTCGATGTGTTCGTATTTTTACGGAAATTAAAACGGAATTTAAATCAGGGAACTTGAGTGAAAAAGACATGAAGATGCTCAGAAAAACCTTGTTATTTGGATTTATGCCAATTGGTATTCCGGCTTATCTTATTTTTTATATTTGGATATTTCTTGGTGTGAGTTCTTGGTTTGGGATTGAAATTATGGAGGCCACGTTGTTAGCGAAATGGAGTTCATTCACCGATCCATTAATTTACGTTTTTATCTTACCCAATTACATACGACAATTTTGTTTACATTTTATTACGTCCAATATGCATTTTTATGGAGATGTTGAAGACGGGGACATTTTCCGACAGACACAAGTTCTCAATGCTTGGTGGACTTGGCCATTTCAATTGTTTTGTTTTAATTTCGGTTCAACTCATTCCATTCATCACTTTGTAGTAAATGAGCCTTTTTATACAAGACAAATGAGTGTGAAAAGGGCTCATCTCATTTTTCGAGAAGAAGGTGTAAAATTTAACGACACTGCAAGCTTTAATCGGGCCAATAGCTATGAGTAAATAAGCAAAGCTATTTTTGATTATTTTTTCTGTTGCATGTCTTCGCTCATCATGGCTTGAATTTGCCTAAGCGTTTTCTGCATGCCTTCAGCACTTCCATCTAAAAAGATGGTATTTCCTTTTCCGTATTCTGCAAAATTCTTAATGGCTTCTGTCCACATAGAAAATAAGATCACGTTGGTATCTAAATTGGCTTGTTTCATTTCCGCAGCCGCTTCGCTCATTCCTTTCGCTACTTCTTGACGGAACAATGCCACACCTTGTCCACGTAACATTGCAGCTTCTTTTTCTGCCTGAGCTGCGATTTTTATGGCATTTCCTTCAGCTTCAGCAGCTTTAGTTTTGGTAATCAATAATGCTTGACCTTCATTTTCTGCTGCAGCTTTCAAATTGTTCGAGGCAACAACTCTACTCATACTTTCGATAATGGCTGAATCAAAAGTAATGTCATTGATTTGCAAATCTAATAAGTGATAACCCCATTCTTCTAAGGTGTGGTCAATTTGTTCCTTAACATTTTCAACTAATTCATGTCTGAGTCCTAAAATTTCACTTTGTTTCTGGCTAGCAACGTAAGAGCGTATAGAACCTTCAATTGTGCGTATAAGTGCTTGCATTAAATCTTTGTTACTAATAAATTTGAAGGCAACTTTTTTAATTGTTTCTTCATCTTCATTCATCACACTGTAAAGCAACATGCTTTTAAAGTAAACATTTGCTTGATCAACAGTAACAGCTTGAAATTCCATTTCGATGCTTTGATTTTGTATGGAAATTCGCTTGTGAATTTGCTCAATGATTGGAATTCTAATCCGTAAACCGGGATGAGCATTTCTTCTGTATTTCCCGAATAATGTGATTACCGCTATGGTCCCTTGCGTGACTGTGTAAAAAGAAAGAGAAATCAATAAAACAATGACTCCGATAAAAATTAATACAGCAATATTCACTTTAATAGAATTTAATTGGTAAAAACATACATTAAAATATTTGCTCCCATTTGCAGAGCGGTTTTTCTTTTCTCTACGGGATCATTATGCACTTGGGGGTCTTCCCAACCATCACTTAAATCTGTTTCATACGTATATAAACATATGAGCCTGCCGTCGTCAATTATTCCAAATGCTTGCGGGCGTTTTCCATCGTGTTCGTGAATTTTTGGAAGTCCATTGAAACTGTATTTTTGTTTGAAAATAGGGTGATTTCCTGGTAACTCGACCAATTGTTTATCTGGAAAAACTTTTTTTAATTCAGCCCTTATGAACTCATTCATTCCGTAGTTGTCGTCGATGTGTAAAAATCCACCAGCCAAAAGGTATTTTCTAAGATTTTCAATTTCAGATCGCGAAAAAACGACATTCCCGTGCCCGGTCATATGTACAAAAGGGTATCGAAAAATATCTTTACTTCCAACTTCAACATAAGGGACATCTTTGGAAATATTGGTATTTAACTCCTTGTTGCAAAACTGAACAAGATTCGGAAGAGCTGTTGGATTTGCATAATAATCCCCACCACCATTGTATTTCAAAACTGCAACTTGATACGTGCCTTGAGAAAAGCTAATATTTGACAGAATAAGAAAAAAGAAAAACAACGAATTCCGCATAACCAAAAATACGACTAATCACTTTACTAACGCTGTAATTTGTGATTTTTAACGATTTAATACTGACTAATTAAAAATATTGCCACCAACACAGCAGCTAGACCTATAATTTTTTGAAGGTTAAACTTCTCCTTGAAAAAAATAATTCCAATAAAAGTACTTAAACTTACAATTGAAATATTTATGATTGCAACGATGTCAGAGTCATTCAGTGGAGAAGTTTCGTAAGCCAACAGAAGAAGATAAATTGAAAAGAAATTAGGAATGCCAAGAACAACACCTGCAACTATGTTTTTCCAAGTGATTTGATGAAGTTTTTTCTGAAATATTAAAACCAATATCCCAATAATTCCTGCAATTCCAAAACCAAAGGCAGTGAACAGCGATGAGGAAAGATTTTTTAATAAATAATTTTGACTGTAATTCAATAATACGTCCAGGAAGACGCTTCCAAAAAATATTACAACAAGCATCCACAACGATCTATCTTTGGAGGTCTTTTGTGATTTTTCAAGGGATACTAGGACTACACCTATTAAAGCGAGGATAATTCC
>DORI01000266.1 GCA_003512365.1 Crocinitomicaceae bacterium
CAACAAAGGATGGTGGTTCTCTATAATTTTTGAGGGATGATTACTGATCTTTCTATAAAATGCACTCCTGAAGAAGCGAAAAATGAACTTTTTTTGAGGGATTACATTTCTCAAAGTCTGAAAATATCTTCTGATAAATTTTACTTTCGATGGAAGAAACGCAGTCTTGATGCGCGATCAAAAAACATTAAAATACAAGGTTCCCTTCAAGTTGCAATAAACGAGCAACTGCCTAATCGCATCAGAGAATTTCAATTCAATGACTTTCACGATGCAAAACAAATCGTACACATCATCGGCGCTGGACCTGCAGGATTATTTGCCGCACTAGAATGTTTGCTAAAAGGAATTAAACCTGTTCTTTTTGAGCGCGGTAAAAACGTAAGAGAAAGAAGAAGAGATTTGGCAAAATTGAACAAAGACGGTGTTCTGAACTCGGAATCAAATTATTGTTTTGGAGAAGGTGGAGCAGGAACCTACTCCGATGGTAAATTATACACGCGAAGTAAGAAACGAGGTGAGGTCGATAAAATATTAGAAATGTTGGTTTACTTCGGAGCGTCTGAAGATATTTTGGTTGACTCGCATCCACATGTCGGAACTAATAAATTACCGCAAATTATAACGGCTATTCGAGAAAAAATAATTGCCTGCGGAGGCGAAATTCATTTTGAATCAAAACTCACCGATCTTCATTTGGAAGGAAATCAGATTAAAAACATTGAAATTAATAAATCAGAAAAGTATCCCGTTAAATACATAATTCTTGCAACGGGTCATTCAGCTCGCGATATTTTCGAATTATTGCACCGAAAAAAAATTGAAATTCAAGCTAAACCTTTCGCTTTAGGTGTTCGAGTTGAACATACCCAGCAATTAATTGACCAACTTCAATACCACGGTAGATTAAACGATGATTATCTTCCTCCCGCATCGTACAGTTTAGTGACACAAGTCGAAGACCGGGGAGTATATTCTTTTTGCATGTGCCCAGGTGGAATTATTGCTCCATGTGCAACTGAACAAAATGAAGTTGTAACCAATGGTTGGTCGCCATCCAAAAGGAATAATCCCTACTCAAATTCGGGAATTGTGGTGAGCGTTTTTCCTGAAGACTTTCGCGGAAAGGAGAGAGACCCTTTTGTCTGTCTGGACTTTCAAAAGGAAATAGAACACAAATCTTGGGAGTTAGCAGGTAGAAACCAAAAAATTCCAGCGCAAAGGTTGCTAGATTTTATCAAGAAAAAGAAATCCGTTGATTTTCCGAGATCCTCATACCATCCTGGAATTGAGAGCATTGAAATGGATGAAATTTTTCCAAAATTTATAGTTGAGAGATTACGAAAAGGGTTTATTGATTTGAAAAAAAAATGCCAGGATTCTTAACGAATGATGCAATAATTCATGCGCCTGAAACGCGCACTTCCTCCCCTATTTCTATACCCAGAAATCCAGAAACATTACAACATGTTCAAATCGGTAATCTTTACCCATGTGCCGAAGGGGCGGGATATGCAGGCGGAATAGTCTCTGCGGCAATTGATGGGATGAAATGTATTGATGTGTTATTCTTGGCCATTAATATTTAATTTTACGAAATGAAACGTGTAGTTGTTGGTCTTTCTGGTGGTGTAGATTCAAGTGTGGCAGCATATTTATTACTCCAACAAGGATATGAAGTTATTGGAATGTTCATGCGCAATTGGCACGATGAAACCGTTACACTTTCAGACGATTGCCCTTGGATTGATGATTCAAACGATGCACTTTTAATCGCTCAACAACTCGGAATACCTTTTCAAGTAATCGATTTGAGTAACGAATATAAAGAGCGTATCGTGGATTACATGTTCAGAGAATATGAGGCTGGTAGAACACCAAATCCCGACGTATTGTGTAACCGTGAAATTAAATTCGACGTTTTTCTCAAAGCAGCTTTAGACCTTGGAGCCGATTATGTCGCCACTGGACATTATTGTCGTAAAAAAGTAGATCAGAACGGAAATGTTGGGTTGTATGCTGGGATGGATAAAAATAAAGATCAATCGTATTTTTTATGCCAATTGAACGAAAATCAATTAGCGAAAGTACTATTTCCAATTGGTGATTTAGATAAATCAGATGTTAGAAACATTGCCTTAGAACAAGGTTTAATTACTGCAGAAAAAAAAGACTCTCAAGGCTTGTGTTTTGTTGGTAAAATTTCACTACCTATTTTTCTTCAGCAAAAATTAGCTTCAAAAAAAGGTGATATTATCGAAATACCTGAGAATCACCTTAGATTATTGGATTATCATTCGATGAAAATAACCAATGACAACCTGGAGGAATTGTGTAAACCTTTCGTATTTAATCCCGAAGAAGGGAAAAAAGTTGGAGAACACCAAGGAGCCCATTATTACACTATTGGACAAAGAAAAGGATTGCATATTGGAGGTAGACCTCAACCAAGTTTTGTGATTGGCACGGATACAGATAAAAACATTATCTACACAGGTCAAACTGATCAACATCCCGGCTTAAACAGAATTGCCCTCAAATTGGAAAAAGGGCAAATGAATTGGGTGAATAGTTCAAAAGAAATTTTAGAAGATGGACAAGTAGAAGTTCTTGCCCGAATTCGATACCGTCAACCCCTTCAAAAAGCGAAACTCATTCGAAAATCGAATGAGTTTTACTTACTATTTAATCAACCACAAAAAGGGATAACACCCGGTCAATTCGCTGCTTGGTATCAGGCTGACGAGTTGATAGGATCTTCTGTTATTTTATCCTAGTTCATCGCTGCACTAAAAAAAACTGTGTTGCGATTATCTTCCATTAATTCGGCGTTTTTCAATTTATCCATTAATGCCGCAACCTCAAATACGCTTAAGTTACTTTTAGTTCCTAATTCTCTGTGTTTCGAAAGTTTCAAGGCTGCATTTCTCGTCACTTTATTTCTCAATGAATTCATATATATTGTCATGTTGTTTGTTTTTGAGCTGTTACGGAACTATGTCTTTAAAGGTTTCATAATATTTCATAATTAGGAATTATAATTCTGTTATTCAAACAGTTAACACCCTTTAATTAAACGTACTATGATTAGAATTTTTAGTCTATTCTTTTGAAAATCATTACGTATCTTTGTGTTCATGTTTCGAAATTTAATTTCCGTAATCGGAATCGTTCATCTTTTACTACTTGTTTCTTGCAAAGAAGAATCACCTGAAATCGGGCAAAATGAAAAAGAAACACAAGAAATGATGTTATCCGAAATCCCAGACAGTTTAAAAAAAGATTTTTCCACTTATTTAAGCCTTACAATGCAGGGAACCTTTCAAATTCTTCCAAACGAAAAATATACTTCATCGTTAATTGAAACGGACTTTGACGGTGATGGCATAATGGATAAAATAATTTCCGTAAATCGATTAGAAAGAGCAAATCTGGATTTAAAGAA
Source organism: Crocinitomicaceae bacterium (assembly GCA_003512365.1). Classification (GTDB taxonomy): domain Bacteria; phylum Bacteroidota; class Bacteroidia; order Flavobacteriales_D; family Crocinitomicaceae; genus UBA952. Next base: position 3,446 of record DORI01000266.1, read on the forward strand.
TGACGACAACCCCTCGAAAATGTTAGAGATGGGTCAGATGGGTAATTACAATCATGTGTTACTTTTCAACGGTCGAGATAGTCTTTTCTATTCTCCATTAACGATTCCATCCTCCCCATATCTTCCATTGAAGATTGAAAGTATACGTTTAAAAAATGACATAAACAGTGAAATTCAAATCGATTATAGAATTCGAAACGCTTGCTACAGATCGATCTATACTGTTCAACGAAATCAGGCAAAATTAATCTTTCAATGGAAACTCTTTGATGGCCTAGGGACCAATCAATCTGAGGCTTATGTAATAGAAGTTGGTATTGCTGGAAAAACCTCTGAATACAAAGATTTAAATATTTNNGAATCCTTACCAAATAATAAGGAAGCCAATACCTATATTCCAAAAATCACAAAAACTGGTGAAATTTTTACCACTTTCTTTTACTTGGATAAGGAAAATAAATATTTTACTTTGCCAAAAAACTAATTAAGTTCATCCATGAATAAAATTTGCCCAAGCGAGTGCTCCTCTATTCTCAATCAGGGAAATGCTATCATTTTGGATATTCGAGAACAATTCGAATACGATGCTGTCCATATTAATTCTTTACACATCCCAATGGCTCAGGTCGCGGAGAGAGTTGAAGAGCTTAAAAAATTCGATAAGGTTATTGTAATGTGCCAATCGGGAAAACGAGCCGAGGCATTGGTGAATTTCTTAGAAACCGAGTATGGCTTGGTAAATTTAATCCAAATGGACGGAGGGATTATGGGTTGGAAGGAAAAAGTCGACGCAACATTAAAATTTGATTAAACATGATAGAATTATTTAAACACATTTTGGAGCTTGACTTTGATTGGTTATTTTCCAATTATGGAACGGCAATATACGTAGTCCTTTTCATGATCATCTTCATAGAAACCGGTGTTGTAGCCATGCCATTTTTACCCGGTGATTCACTATTATTTACCGCTGGATTATTTTGTAAGTCTGGTCATATGGATATTTTTATCCTTCTGCCCTTATTGTTCATTGCTGCAGTAATTGGAGACAATTCGAATTATTGGATTGGAAGAAAAATCGGATTCAGTGTCTTTACCTATAAAATCAGAGGTCGACAACTTGTAAAGAAAGAGTATTTAGATCAAACCGAACTTTTCTTCCAAAAAAATGGAACGAAGGCAATCATCATGGCGAGATTTGTTCCACTTGTTCGAACTTTTGCACCATTTGCAGCAGGAGTTGGAAAAATGAATTATAAAACCTTTTTCATATTTGATGTTTTAGGTGGTTTCCTTTGGGTATTTAGTTTAACAATTGCTGGTTACCTGTTAGGAGAAATTACATGGATTAGAGAGCACATCGATCTCGTATGTCTTGGGATTATTCTGATATCTACATTACCAATTCTTTTTAAGTTGATTACTAAAAAGAAAAATCAGTAATTCTATTTGATAATTTTATTGTCATAAAGCATAATCAAATAGTTGCTAACTAGCTTCGATTTAATTGTGGGATTCGTAATTTTTCAAACCTAGACGATTCTTTCTTAATTGTTATTTTCTAAATGCATTTCCAAGGAAAACACCAATGAAATAAACAACCTCCTTTCAAAAATGCAGATGCTCACTAAGATTGAATCTGTATTGATATTTTTTTTTCAAGAGAATCAATTACAAATTATCTTGAAATTCACTTTTAACGTAATCAATAGTCACCTCTACCGCAAGTTGCTCTAATTGAGACAGCATTTCAAAAATTTTCATTGAAAAATCCAATGAAGTGGATGTTTCTGTCATTTGATCTCCCGCTAAGTTTATTATTCTAACCACGTCCTCTCTTGACTTCTTCATCATATCCCAAGCAGTGGTTGAAATAAAAAGTTGTTGAACTACATTATGGTCATATTCTTCACGAATAGATTTTAACATTTCTGCTTGTAGTAATTTGGCCGGCAAGCCTGGCTTATTCAATCGCAAGACCAAACTATTCGGGTGAATGCGTTCCAAAAATAAAATTGCACGCTGATATGCCTCAAATCGACTCGGTAAGAAAAACTCTTGACGTTGCTTTTTTAATTCTATTTGTAAAAATTTAATTTCTCTTGACTCCGCTTTTTTCAAAAATGAATGTATTATCCACACTATGCTCAATAAGGCAATTATTAAAACAACAACTATTAATTCTTCCATCTTTAAAAATGTTTTTTACAAATATATAGTTATGTTAAAAGATATGGTTACTTTTCGTCAGACTTAACACAAAGCTTTTTAATTTTACTCAAAACATTAAATGTCACAGGCACTAATTATAACCGTTCTTATTGCTTATTTCGGAATTTTGATATTGATTTCATTTCTCACTTCGCGCAATGCAAGTTCTGATACTTTTTTTACTGGAGACCGACAAAGCCCCTGGTATTTGGTTGCATTTGGAATGATTGGCGCATCACTCTCTGGAGTTACGTTCATTTCTGTACCAGGAAAAGTAGTAAACGATGGAATGGCCTATTTTCAAGTTGTAATGGGATACGTTTTAGGATACATCGTCATTGCGCAGCTATTAATGCCAATATATTACCGATTAAACGTTACCTCAATATATGAATTTCTTGAAAAAAGATTGGGATTGGCAAGTTATAAGACAGGGGCTGCCTTCTTTATTTTATCTCGAACGTTAGGTTCTGCAATTCGACTTTACCTCGCAACGGTTGTTTTACAACTTTTCCTTTTCGATGACCTCGGGGTTCCTTATTGGCTTACTGCCTGTATTACGATTTTACTTATTTGGGTATATACGTTCAAAGGAGGAATAAAAACAATAGTTTACACAGATACGTTTCAAACGTTTTTCCTTATTAGTGCGGTAGTTATTTGTACAGTAATTGTTGCAAATGCACTGAATGTTGATTTACTCGGACTTTGGGATAGCATTAGTGAGACAAAAACTACTCAAGGAAACTCCATGACCAGAATTTTTGTTTTTGATGATCCGAATGCTAAAAATTATTTTTGGAAACACTTTTTTGGTGGAATGTTTTTGACAATTGCTATGACAGGGCTGGATCAAGACCTCATGCAGAAAAATTTAACCTGTAAAAATATCAACGACGCTAAGAAAAACATGTATTCCTTTACTGGAGTTCTTTTGGTTACGAATTTGTTATTTTTAATTTTGGGCGGTGCGCTTTACGTCTATGCCTTTTCTGAAGGAATTACGCTACCCGCTAAAACAGACCACACCTTCCCTACTCTTGCATTAGATCATTTTGGAACCATCGCTGGAATCTTTTTTCTTTTGGGTATAACCGCTTCTTCCTATGCATCTGCAGATAGCGCATTGGCAGCCTTGACTACAGGATTTTGTATTGACTTTTTAAATTTTAAAAAGAGAGAAGAGCCTGAAAAGAAGAAACTTATGCTTCTTGTTCACATAGGATTTTCCGTATTGTTTTTGCTAATTATTTTGGCAACTAATTGGTACATCTCACAAAACCCAAAAACAGATATTATTGATATTATTCTGACATTAGCATCTTATACATATGGCCCCTTAATTGGATTATTTGCTTTTGGAATTTTCACAAAAAGGGTGGCACAGATTAACTGGCTTGTACCTGTCATTTGCATACTTGTTCCTATATTTTGTTATTTACTGGATAAAAATGCTGATTTGATTGTAGGAAATTATAAGTTTGGCTACGAAATGTTAATTATTAACGGTTCCTTAACCTTTACTTTATTGTATTTATTTTCAGTTCGAACTAAATCTGATGTACATGCTACATATTAATTTACACGACAACGGGCAACACTTACGTTTCGCTCCTCTAACTTTAACAAGACCAGTCGGTTGTCTTCGAATGGGTATTTTTACAACCGAAGAACGATGGAAAGTATTAATTCCCTCCTCAGATATTGGGTTTACAACAGAACTTTATCTTCAAAAACGATTTAAAAAATATCATGACGCAATCGAAGTGAACGCATGTATCATTCCTACTCTTAAACTCGCACAAGAAATATTGGAATTAGAGCGTGATACAATGTTAATGCAAGACAATATATGGATCGCCACAAAAGGAACAGGTGAAAGAAAAAAAACATATCAAAACGAACGTTTAATTTTCATAAGCAAGCGTTGGGATCTTTACGCTAAAAATCATGAAGTTCTGTGCTTGGACTACGAATTAATTACAAAAAATAGGATTTCACAAAAATTAAGTG
>DORI01000206.1 GCA_003512365.1 Crocinitomicaceae bacterium
CTCGAAGTCGAAATTAAAATGCTTTGTTGTGGGGATATCAGGTGGTGTTGATTCAGCGCTGACAGCTTCACTATGTGCCAAAACAGGTCATAAAGTTTTATTATTGAACTTGCCAATTCGTCAAACACACAGTGAATTTTCTAGAGCTTGCCTACAAATTGCTGATCTAGAAGAGAAATATATGAATGTGTCCTCAATTCAATTGCCTCTGACAACGGTTTTCGATGAATTTACTAAAGTTGTTCCTGAATCTGTCCAACAAGATTTTTTAGCAATGGCAAATTCACGTTCAAGGTTGCGAATGACTGCGTTGTATGCTGTAGCACAGGCGAATGGCTGTCTAGTTGTGGGTACTGGAAATAAAATCGAAGATTTTGGAATTGGATTTTTTACTAAGTACGGTGATGGCGGTGTTGATATAAGTCCCATTGCCGATTTAACAAAAACTGAGGTATTTAAACTGGCAAAAGAAATCGGTGTGATTCAGGAAATTCTCAACGCAAAGCCAACTGACGGCTTGTGGGAAGATGGTCGCTCAGATGAAGATCAAATCGGCGCAAGTTATCCAGAATTAGAATGGGCGATGGAATATGACGGTGAAACAACAAATCTTTCGGTCAGACAAGTAGAAGTTCTAGGCATATACAAGAAATTGAATGCTCTGAATCAGCACAAAATGAAACCTATACCTGTTTGTAACATACCTGTTTCGATGAAAAGTGAATTAAAATGATACGTTCACTATTCTTTATTTATTTTCTATTCTCTTTCTTCTCGATTTTTTCGCAACGATTCAAATGTGGATGCTCGGAACTTACGCGTGAGAATTATACCTCCTCGCGAAATCAATTTGAAAAAATAAGGGGAAATGAATTTTTGAAAAATGTTGGTCTTTCGCGCTACTTTTTTAGTAAGAAAGAATACGATAAAGCCTATGAAAAAGCGACTCTTGCATTGGATTTATGGTCAAAAGAATCCTTTAATAATAGAAATAAGGCATCGGTGTGCCAATTAGATTCTTTACGCTTGGAAGAAATAAAAAGATTGTCGGCATATAGTGAATTCGAGAAAATGATTGCCTATCCTACAATTGTTGGTTGGAGCAACTTGATTAGTAAATTTAGCACCACGATAAATTTAGTAGAGGCTTGTTACCATAGAGATAGTCTGATGCTTTCCGCTATTATTGAAACCAAGAATTCTGAGAAAGTCCAAGAATTTATTAATCAATTTCCAAATTCATATTTTGCAAATAAGGCATTTGAATTTTATTGTGAATTTCAGTATAATGAGGAAGTTCCTGTGGAAACGCTTGAAAATTTGGAATCATTCGTTGAAAAGCATGCAGATAATTGTAAAATTGACCAAGTTCATTTTGCAATTTATTCAATCTTCCGAAAAACACAGCAAATCAAAGAGCTCGAACGCTACATTTCAAAATATCCGAATCAACCGTGGGTAACACAGGCATGGAGAGCGATTTATGAATTGTATGTGGGTGAGTGGGATGAGGATAAAATCTCATCTTTCAGGAGTATATATCCAAATTATCCTTTCATGGAAGAATTGACTCGTGATTTAGCTTTGTTAAATGAGGAGTTGTATCCTATCGAAAAAGACGGTCTTTATGGGTATATCAATGCAAAAGGTAAAGTTGTAATTCCTTTTTCATATGAAGATGCAGGATTTTTTAATAATGGAATTGCAGTAGTTCAACAGAATGAAAAGTTTGGAGCAATTAACAAAAGAAATCAGGTTATTATTCCCTTTCATTATGAAACCATATATGATTTTGATCAAGATGTTGCCATTGCTGGAGATACTTCATTTTATGGATTGATCTCTAAAACGGGAGAAATTATTGTTTCATTTAAATACACAGAAATTAAAAAAATAAACCCTGTTGTTTTTGTTTTTCAAGATTCAATAGGTTTTGGATTTTTTAATGTTAGAGGAATACCACTTAAAAATGAAGTTTATGAGGAAATTACAGAATTACCAGGGGGTATGTTTAAGTGTAAAGTGAATGCGAAAATTGGAATTTTGAATGCTAAATTAAATGAAATAGTCCCCATGCAATTCGATGAGGTCGAAAAGTTCGACGATACGCTTTTTATTGTGAAGCTATCGGGAAAATACGGAATTTACAATGCTAATAAAGGTATGCTTGTTCAACCAAATTACGAACGAATAAAGATTTTGGATGCTTCGAAAAGTCTAATGTTAGTTAAGAAATTAAAGGAATTACAAATTTGCAAGTTTAGTGGGGCAAAGCATCTTTCCTTATCCTTCGAATACTCTCAACGACTATTTGATCTAATTTCCTTTTATCAAAACACATCGGTCTTTTCTCAAAAAGGGAAATTTGGTATTTTGGATGGAAATGGAAAAGTTGTATTAAAACCTGAATACGAAGAAATGGGAAAAACAAATTCGTTAACACCATTTAAACTAAATAATCAATGGGGATTTTTAAATCAAACTGCAGTGAAAGTTAATCCGATGTATGATGCCTGTTATACGCCAAATAAGCTTGGTTATGTTGTAGAGAAGAATGGTAAACAAGGAGTTATTGATTATAATGGAAAGGAAATTATTTCTTTACAATACAATTCGGTTAAATGGTTGAAAGAAGGATATTATATTCTTGACTTTAATGGCTTATTAGGTTTGGCTAATGAATTTGGCACTATCATTGTCCCTTGTGGCAACAAGTCGATTCAAGCTATGAATAGTGACTTATTTCTCTTGCAAAATTCAAATGAAATACGTTACTTTATTCCTTCGAAATCGCTATGGATAAAAGCTCAAGATGAATAAACTATTCAACAAGCCGGATTATTTTTACCTAGCCATTGCGTTAACATTCACCACGCTTGTGATTAGTGCGGTAGTAACCACTGTAGATGTGTTTAAAGCAGAAAAAAAAATTTCAAGATTTGAGGAAGGTTTGGTGGTAGAAAGCGAACAGTTGGAGGAGTTGAATTTTGAAAATTTAGAAGTCACAAATTCTGGTGGAGGAGAGGTTAAAAATGTAATTGCCGACGCAAACGACAAACGAAAGAAATCTTTTGATGATTGGTCGCAAGATGTTTCGAATAATAGTTCTGTAAATCCTGAGCAAAGTGCCAAAGATTTTGAGCAACAACTTTTTCGAGAGGCAGAGGGAAATGAAGCGAGAAAAAAAATGGAGGAACAGCGAAAAAATAAAGATAATTCTTCATCTCCTAAAAGTAATACGCAAGTGAATAAAACTTCATTAGGAGGGTCAGAAAATCAATTTTCTGGAAATGTTATGGTTCGCTTTAGTCTAAGTGGAAGAACTGCTTTTAACGGGAATAATTGGTATGTGCGGAATCCTGGATATACATGTGGGAAAGGTTCAGGCTTAGTTGTGGTGAATGTGGTCGTTGGAAAGGATGGAAAAGTAATTAGGGCAGTTGTTGATAATGCAAGATCGAAAGGGAATGCTTGCATGAGAGAACAGGCTCAAAAGTATGCTTCGATTAGTAGGTTTAGTATTTCTTCAACAGCACCTGATAGCCAGTCAGGATATATTCAATACGAATTTGTATCTCAATAGAAAATAATGATTAAAAAATAATCAATAAAAAGATTAAAAAATAATTTTTTATTCTTAGGTTTGTTTTTAAATTTTCGATTATGATAGGTCAAAATCTAAAGGCACTTAGAAAAAGAAAAGGTAAGTCACAAGAAGATGTGGCAATTGCGGTAGGAACAAATCGATCTACATACAGTGGGTATGAGAATGGCGTTGCATCTCCTGGTATTGAAGGCTTATTGGCCTTTAGTGGGTTTTATGATGTGACGGTCGATTCGTTACTTAAAACTGATTTCTCCAGTTTTTCGGAAGCTGATTGGTTGCATTTTGAGGGTTCTTGGAAGAAAGAAGCTAAGGGTTCATCTCTTCGTGTTCTTACAGCTGTTGTTGATACTCAAAATAGTGAGGTAATCGAGATGATTCATCAAAAAGCAAGAGCGGGTTACACAACGGGTTATTCTGACATTAGTTTTATAAAAGATTTGCCAATAATGCAACTTCCTTTTTTATCTAAGGATAAAAAATACCGTGCTTTTCAAATTGAAGGAGATTCCATGTTGCCAGTTCCTTCTGGATCGTATATTATTGGCGAATTTGTTCAAGATTGGACAATGCTAAAATCAGGAACTGCCTGTATAGTATTGACTAAAAATGATGGTATTGTTTTTAAAGTCATTTACAATGAACTTCAGGAAAACAAAGGATTTTTATTGGTTTCTTCAAATCCGGTTTTTGAGCCTTTTCAGGTAAAAGTTGATGATATTATTGAAATTTGGAAATTTGTTACACTTATTTCGTCTGAACTTCCAGAGGGAGGTATGAACAGTGAAGATTTAGTTGAAGGAATTAAAAATATTCAAAAGGATGTGAGAGTTATTTTGAATAAATTATCAAAAGCTTGATAAACCTTATATTTTTTAGCTGATTCGGCTTATCTTTGCAAAAAAAAATAATGATTAATATCACGTTCCCTGATGGTAATATCCGTTCTTATGAAAACGGAGTAAGTTCCATAGAAATTGCCAAAAGTATTTCAGAAGGATTAGCGCGCAATGTGTTGGCAGCTAAAGTTAACGACATAATACAAGATGCTTCTTTACCAATAGAAGGTGATAGTAATCTTCAGCTACTTACTTGGAATGATACCGAAGGAAAATCTACCATGTGGCATTCTTCTGCTCACCTTATGGCTGAGGCACTTGAGTATTATTACCCGGGAATAAAATTAGCGATTGGCCCTCCTGTAACAAATGGTTTTTATTACGATATTGATTTTGAAAATTATTCCATAAAAGAAGAGGACTTACCAAAAATAGAAGCTAAAATTCTTGAGTTGTCCAGAGCAAAAAATCCATTTATTCGAAAGCAGGTATCCAAAGCAGAAGCAATTAAATATTTTACCGAAAAGAATGACCCATATAAATTAGAATTATTGGAGGATTTAGAAGATGGTTCCATTACGTTTTATACCCAAGGGAACTTTACGGATTTATGTCGTGGGCCACATATTCCGGATACTGGATTTATTAAGGCGGTAAAACTTACTGCCATTGCAGGTGCATATTGGCGTGGAGATGAAAAAAATAAACAATTAACACGGATATATGGAATTACATTCCCTAAACAAACCGAGTTAGCCGAGTATTTGGAGCGATTGGAAGAAGCAAAGAAAAGAGACCATAGAAAATTAGGTAAAGAGTTAGAGTTGTTTACGTTTTCTCAAAAGGTTGGACAAGGACTTCCGTTGTGGCTACCGAAAGGTGCAGCATTAAGAGAGCGCTTAGAAAACTTTCTTAAAAAAGCACAACGCAAAGCTGGTTATCAGCAAGTGATTACGCCGCATATTGGAAACAAGGAACTTTACGTAACTTCTGGTCACTATGAAAAATATGGCGCAGATTCTTTTCAACCAATTCGAACGCCGGATCCAAATGAAGAATTTTATTTAAAACCAATGAATTGCCCTCATCATTGTGAGATTTTCAAATCAAGGCCGAGGTCATATAAAGATTTGCCAGCGCGCTTTGCGGAATTCGGCACTGTTTACCGCTATGAGCAGTCAGGGGAATTACATGGCTTAACGCGAGTTAGAGGATTTACACAAGATGACGCGCATATATTTTGTATGCAGGAGCAAGTTAAAGATGAATTTAAGAACGTTATTGATATTGTATTGTACGTTTTAAAAACATTGAAATTTGAAAGCTACAAGGCACAAATATCCTTAAGAGATCCGGACAATAAAACAAAATATATCGGTAGCGAGGAAAATTGGCAAAAGGCAGAGGAAGCTATCATTGAAGCTGCTGCTGAAAAAGAATTGCCTACGGTTGTTGCATACGGTGAAGCGGCGTTTTATGGTCCGAAACTAGACTTCATGGTGCAAGATGCTTTGGGAAGGGAATGGCAATTGGGTACAATTCAAGTAGATTACAATTTGCCGGAGCGTTTTGAATTGGAATACATTGGTTCAGATAATCAAAAACATCGTCCTGTAATGATTCATAGGGCACCATTTGGTTCAATGGAACGATTTGTTGCTGTTCTTCTCGAGCATTGTGCAGGTGACTTTCCTCTTTGGCTTTCATCCGAACAATTTACCGTACTTCCAATATCTGAGAAATTCAACGATTACGCCCAAAAAGTTTCAGATTTACTAAATAATTCCGATATTCGCGGTCTTGTTGATGTCCGTAATGAAAAGATAGGCAAGAAAATACGTGATGCAGAGTTATCTAAAATCCCTTTTATGCTGATTGTTGGAGAAAAGGAAGCAGAAGAAAATAAAGTATCTGTAAGAAGAAGAGGCGAAGGCGATTTAGGAATGATGGATATCGATAATTTTGTAGAACGTGTGGTTGAAGCAATTAACGAAGAATTAAAATAACTTTAAAAACTGAATGAGAAAAAACCCAAGACAATTCGTAAAACGGGAAGAAGAAGCGCAGCACAAGATCAATGATAAAATCACTGCTCATGAAGTGAGATTGGTTCTTGACGGTAAAGAACCTGAGGTATTATCAACTGCGAAAGCAATAGCATTAGCCGAAGAAGAAGAATTGGATTTGGTTGAAATCTCACCAAACGCAAACCCTCCGGTTTGTCGTATCATGGATTATAAAAAATTCCTCTACAATCAAAAACGTAAACAAAAAGAGCTAAAAGCGAAGCAAAGCAAGGTGGTAGTAAAGGAAATTCGTTTTGGTCCCAATACAGACGACCATGATTTTAATTTCAAATTAGCTCACGCTAGGAAATTTTTAGAAGAAGGTTCAAAAGTCAAGGCGTATGTGTTCTTTCGTGGAAGAACTATTGTTTTTAAGGATCGTGGAGAAATATTGTTGTTGAAGTTTGCTCAAGAATTGGCGGACTGTGGTGCAGTGGAGCAACTTCCAAAATTAGAGGGTAAAAAAATGATCGTAATGATCAATCCAAAAAAGAAATAAAGAAGCTGATATATAAATGTTTAACTCAAAAAAAAGTAGAAATGCCTAAAATGAAAACAAAATCCAGTGCCAAGAAGCGATTCACGGTAACGGGTAGTGGCAAAATTAAGCGCAAACATGCGTTTAAAAGTCACATTTTAACAAAAAAGGCTACTAAGCGTAAGCGTAATTTAACACATGCAGGATTGGTTCACGATGCCGACATGTCAAATGTTAAATTGCAACTTTGTATGAAGTAGCAAGGTTTATTCATTGTTTAACCAAGTAACGAGTAAATAAGCCAACTGAGAAAGTGTTGCACTCTTTATTAAAAAACTTAAAATTATGCCAAGATCAGTTAATCATGTAGCATCAAGAGCTAAGAGAAAAAACTTGATGAAACTAGCCAAAGGATACTTTGGTCGAAGAAAAAATGTTTGGACAGTAGCAAAAAATGCTATTGAAAAAGGATTAGTTTACGCCTACTCTGGACGTAAACAAAAGAAAAGAAATTTCCGTTCGTTATGGATCACGCGCATCAACGCAGGAGTTCGTCAATATGGAATGAGTTATTCACAATTTATGGGAGCCTTACACAAAAGTGGCATCGAATTAAATAGGAAGGCTTTGGCAGATTTAGCCATGAACCATCCTGATGCTTTCAAAGCTGTTGTGGAAACGGTTAAAAAATAAATTATCAACTATTATCAGCGTTTTAAAGTCACCCCTTAGGGTGACTTTTCTTTTTAAATTGATTAGATTTACAAAAAAATAACAAAGTATGAATAAATATATTTACACCCTTCTGTTTATTGGAATGTGCATTTTTCATTCTTGCAGTAATGACGAATCAAGTGATTCGACAAAAAACAAGAATCCACAGACGGCATGCGAATGCATCGAAAATTACGCTAAAGAGGTTGAGAAAATTGCGAATATGTCTGATGAACAGTTCGCTAAAAGTGGCAATGAAATTGAATCTTTGGGAGCCAAAATGGATAGTGATTCGGTATGTAACAAACTAATTGAAGAGCAACAAAAGAAATATTCATCTCCAAAGGAATTTCAAAAAGAATTTGAAAAGTCATGTCCTTCTTTAACAAAACTCATGGAAAACATGATGAAAATTCAAGAGAGAATGATGTTAAATATGTCACGTAACTCTTCCGCAGAGGCGATGCCTCCCCAGGAATTTTAAAAAATTCGATAATTTTTTAATGAAAAGTGGAGCCTAATTCCCTTCAATTTTCTTTAAATGAGTGAAGTAATAGGTTGATTTATCGAAATATTTAAGGTTATCCACATTTTATTTTGATATTTTTTTGATAAAAAAGTGCGAGATTAAAAAATAATCTTTTAACTTCATTGTATAACTTAAAATTATGAATATGAAAAAAGTGATTTTTATGTGTGCAATTTCATCGATGATCTTGTTGCCGTCTTGTAAGCGATTGTTAAATAAAGATTCTAAGGATTCATCTAAGGAAGTTTCTAAAGATGCAAATGATGGAGCCAATTCGAAGAAAGACGGTGCTGGAGAAAATGATAAAATGAACACTCCAGCAATGCCAAATCCTCAAGGGATGGATAACCAAAGTAAAATGGATAATGGGAAGAAACATGACCCTTCAGATCATTCAAAATCTCACATGGACCAAAGAACTGATCCTAATCCAATGGATGGTCAATCAGATTTTAACGGCGATCCAAATGACGGTCCTGGGATGTAGTTAAATTATAAATATATTATATTCAAAGGGAGGTTAGCCTCCCTTTTTTTATGCACTGAAACTATTTGTTTAACTTTGAAGAAAAAAGAACGGTGATAAAAATTGGTCTTGTTGGTCTGGGGCATTTGGGTAAAATTCATCTCAAAAATCTTTTGGAGTTATCTCACTTGTTTGAGGTTAAAGCAGTCTTTGATGAAGATAATTCTATTCGTCATGAGATCAGTAATTTATATAATGTTCTTCAAGTTGGTTCTTATCAAGACCTTTTAGCCTTGTGTGAAGCAGTAATAATAGTAACACCAACCATTTCACATTTTGAATTAGCTGTTGAAGCAATAAAACTTCAGCTACCGGTTTTCGTTGAAAAGCCCATGGTAGAAACTATGGACGAAGCTAAAAGATTGGTGTCGCTTATAGATGAAGCTGGTGTTCATGTTCAGGTTGGACATGTAGAAAGATTCAATCCTGCTTTTCTTGCAGCACAAAATCACCTTGATTCGCCAATGTTTATTGNNTGAGACACATCGACTCGCACAATTTAATCCGAGAGGAACAGATGTGCCTGTAGTTTTAGATCTGATGATTCATGATATTGATATTGTTTTGAGTGTAGTTAAATCCAGAGTTAAAAGGATATCTGCTTCTGGAGTATCTATTGTAAGTGACTCACATGACATTGCTAATGCGAGAATTGAATTTGAAAATGGATGTGTAGCCAATCTTACTTCTTCGAGGCTATCTTTAAAGAATATGCGTAAATCACGATTTTTTCAAAAAGATGCCTACATAAGTGTAGATTTTCTAAACAAGGAACTTGAAGTTGTGAGGATGGAAAATATTGCAGGAGAACCAGATCCTTTTGATATCGTTTTGGATCTTGGAAAGGAAAGTGTTAAGAAGAAAATCTGGATAGATAAACCGGAGCTTCATCAGTCTAATGCCATTAAAGAGGAACTTGAAGAGTTTTATAAGTGTATATATGCAAACAAATCGCCAATTGTTGATCATCATGCAGGGTATAATGCAATGGAGGTTGCTTTGGAAATAATATCAATAATGTCATAATTTAACACAATACTTCGGTAACAATTTCGTTTAATTTTTATGTTTCGATTTTCATTTTTGATTTGTCTGTTCATTTTATTTATTTGCAGCTCATGTTTAAAAAATAATCCTGAACCTGCTTATCTAGAAGTTACCCAGTGGACTTTGCAAAATAACGTTGCATTGTCCGGAAATGAAGGGGAATTGTCGCATAATTTTTCAGAAGCATGGGTATATATTGATGACGAAATCGTTGGCGTATTTGAGGTCCCTTTTAAAATACCTATTTTAAAATATGGTGACGTTAACATTAAAATTTATCCCGCATTTAAAAACAACGGTATTTCCGCAACTAAAAAAGTATACCCCTTTATGGAGGTTTATGAAGTGAATGCAACACTCACTGCAAATCAAACATTAACCTTAAATCCAATTACAAGATATAATATCCTTACAAATTTTTGGATAGAAGATTTTGAAGATCCCTTGAATCTTAATATTGATGTTGATCAGAATACATCGGCAATATTGACAACATCCACGGATAATCAAGACTTGCAATGGTTTAATGGAAACTTTTACGGAAGAATAAATTTAAATTCGACAGATTCCTCTTGGATTGCATCCACTAACGAGCAAATTTATATACCTAAAAATCGGGATGCTTACCTTGAAATTGATTATTACAATACCAATAGTTTGCTTACCGGTGTTCTTTGGATTTCTTCAAATTCTATCACGGATAACCCAAATATTCAGCTTAATGCTCAAGCACAAGATGTTGTCAGATGGAAAAAAATATATATTGATCTAAAAGAACTCATCGGAAATTCACCTGCTGGATCGAATATTCTTCAATCCCTTAAAGCAAGACTTGATGAGGGCAAAACGAATTCAGAAATTCGAATTGATAACATAAAGGTTGTTTATTTTAATTAATGAGAGCAATTTCTTGGCAGATATCACTTTTTATTACTGATTTAACTACAGCAGTTTTATCTTGGTGTATTTTCTTTTATTTACGCCAAGAATTAATAGAGGGCAAAACCTTTCATCCTGATGCCAATTTCTATTTAGGAATGCTTATTTTACCTATTCTTTGGTTACTATTTTATTTTATTCAAGGAACTTATTATGAGGTTAGAAGATTGTTTCGAATCAAAATAATTAACCTTACAACTATAGCTTCAGTTTTTGGTTCAATAGTACTTTTTTTTGCATTGCTTTTGGACGATGAAGTAAGATCATACAATGATTATTACCAGTTATTTTTATTATTATTCTTGATTCATTATTCGTGTACTTTGGTTCCTAGAATATTTTTGATAACCTTGTTAATTTCATCCATTCGAATTAGAGGAGCAGGATTTAAAACCTTGATAATTGGAGGTAATGAAAAAGCACTAGAATTATATCAAGAGATTTCCCTACATCCTAAAAACGTCAACAACTTTGTAGGATTTGTGAATGTCAATGGAAAAGATAAATTACTAGAGCCTTTTATTCCATATTTGGGTCACGAAAAAGATTTGGAGTCTATTCTATTGAATGCTGAGTTTGAGGAAATCATCATCGCTATTGAAGCGACTGAACACGATCGATTAAAAAATATTTTGTTGCGAATTGACGACGGAAAGAAAAGGATAAAACTCTTACCGGACACCTTCGAAATTCTTTCAGGATCAATAAAGATGACCAATATTTTTGGTGTTGCCCTAATTGAATTACTTCCTGACCCCATGCCCTATTGGCAACAAGCCATTAAACNNTTTAAACGCCTTATGGATTTAGCTTTATCTGTCATAGCAATTCTCTTATTAATTCCTTTTTATGTCTTTTCTGCCGTCGCAGTTAAAATTTCAAGTCCAGGTCCAATCTTTTTTTTACAAGAAAGAATTGGTATTAATGGTAAGGTGTTTCGAATTGTGAAATTTCGCACGATGTATGTTGATGCCGAGAAATTTGGACCACAATTATCATCTGAAAATGATCCAAGAATTACTAAGATTGGCAGATTTATGCGCAAAACAAGATTAGATGAATTTCCTCAGTTTTTTAATGTGTTGAATGGCGATATGTCGCTTGTAGGACCACGACCGGAAAGGCAATTTTACATAGATCAAATTGTGAAACAAGAGCCTCAATATCTTCAATTAACTCGGGTAAGGCCTGGAATTACCTCTTGGGGTCAGGTGAAATATGGTTACGCTGAAAATGTCGAACAAATGCTTCATAGAATGAAATACGACCTTATTTACTTAAAAAACAGGAGCCTCGCATTGGATATAAAAATAATGATGTATACCGTGCTTATTGTTTTAAGAGCAAAAGGAAAGTAATTTCCTTGGTAATTACTAAAAGATTCGTATCTTTGCACCCCAATAAATTTATTATAAACCGAGGTTTCGTACCTCACATTGTAAAAAAGAAAAGTATGGCAACAAGAATTAGATTGCAAAGACATGGAAAGAAAGGAAAACCTTTTTTTCATTTAGTAGCAGCGGATAGTCGCGCTAAAAGAGATGGAAAATTCATCGAGAAGTTGGGTACATACAACCCAACAGCAAATCCTGCGATTATTGACATCAATTTTGAAAACACATTGGCATGGGTTCAAACCGGTGCTGAAATGTCCAACACAGCAAGAGCAATTTTATCATATAAAGGTGTTCTTTACAAAAATCATTTATTGAATGGAGTTAAAAAAGGCGCATTAACTGCTGAGCAAGTAGAAGAGAAATTTGCAAAATGGTTAAGTGATAAAGACGCAAAAATTCAAGGTAAAAAAGATGGTTTGGCCAAAAATGCAACAGCTGAAAAAGCTGCTAAATTAAAAGCAGAGCAAGAAGCAAATGCTGCAAAAGCGGCTGAAGTAGCTGCAAAAAACACTCCTGAGGTAGAGGTTACTGAGGAAGTGGAAACTGACGTTCCAAATGCTGATGAAAATATTTCCGAAGAATCAACTGAAGCGGCACAAGAAGAAACAACGGAGGTAGTTGCAGAAGAAACGCAAGAAGAAACAGCACAGGAGACCGTTGCTAAAGATACAGAAGAGCCTGTTGCTGAAGTTACAGAAGAGGACAGTAAAGAGGATGCTCCTGCTGAAACTCAATCTGAAGAGCCAGAAGCATAATAATGACAATAAAAGATTGTTTCTTTTTAGGAACAGTAGCGAAACTTCACGGATTTAAAGGTGAAGTTTCGTTGTTTTTGGACGTTTCTAATCCAAGTGACTATCAACAGTTGACTTCAGTTTTTATCGAAATCGATGGTGCATTAATTCCTTTTTTTATCGAGCATGTGAAGGTGAAAAATAAAGGTTTTATTACAGTTAAATTCCAAGATATTGACAATGAGTCTTCTGCAAGAGCGTTATTGAAGAAATCGCTTTATTTGCCGCTAGATAAATTAATAGAATTGGATGAAGCATCTTTTTATGATCATGAAGTACTTGGATATTCTGTGACAGATGCTAGAGTGGGGGAGATTGGAATTGTATCAAACGTTGTGGACATTAAATCGAATCCCTTACTGGTTGTAACAAGTAATGACAAAAAAGAAATTTTAATTCCTATTTTTGAGGGGCTTGTGAAAAAGGTAAATAGAAAATCAAAAAACTTATTTATAGAAGCCCCAGAAGGTTTGATAGAATTGTATTTATAAACTAAAAAGGCTGTCTATTTAACAGCCTTTATTGATTATTCGCTTAACGCAGTTTTCTTCAACCATTTTCTGTTCTTCCATTTTTCTTGCAACCTGTCTACTACATAATACATCATAGGAACTACAATGATAGTCAGGAACATGGAGCTCGTTAACCCTCCGATCAATACCCAGGCTAAACCATTCTTCCATTCAGCACCAGATCCTGTTGCAGTTGCAATAGGAATCATACCGATGACCATTGCAATCGTAGTCATTAAAATTGGTCTCATTCGTTCTCCAACAGCTTCAAGTAATGCATCATAGGTATTCATGCCTTTTTCTTTTAAATGGTTGGCAAAGTCTACGATGAGTATCGCATTTTTAGCTACCAATCCAAGTAACATGAGCATACCCAACATGGTAAATACACCCATGTTTGAGGCACTTAAATTCAATGCTAAAATTGCACCAACGAGAGCTACAAGTATGGAAAACAATACTACAAAAGGATAAATGAAATTATCATATAGAGCAACCATAATGAGGTAAACAAGACAAAGACCAATAAG